>JAHHUE010000022.1 GCA_020024155.1 Oscillospiraceae bacterium
TATTAAGATAACACCCAATAAAAATTACATATTCCAGTATAAAAAATAAGGACAAAAATCATAAAAGATTTTGTCCTTATTTAATCTAAAAACTTATAAATAAATTTATCTCTTTAATTAGATTTATTTACTGTCACTTTTTCATTACTTTCTTTATCAAAATTTTCAGCAAGAAGCCCATAAATTTTAGCAACTTCCATAGGTTTGTAATAATAATAACCTTGTATCATATCACAACCAGTTTCTTTAACAATTTTATTTTGAGATTCAGTTTCAACGCCTTCCATACATACTTTTTTACCAAATTGATGGCAAGCATAAACTATACTTGTAATAAAATTGCTTTTCTCAACAGAGTCACTCATTTCCAAAAGCAATGTTCTGTCAAGTTTGATAATACTTGATGGATATTGTAAAAGTACACGAAGAGATGAATAACCGCTGCCAAAATCGTCCAATGCTGTTCTGATGTCCATATTTGCACAAGATTGAACAAAGTTATTCAATTTTTCAGGCTGTTCATCCATACAACTTTCTGTCATTTCTATAACAATATGTTTTCCGTCTAGGTTGTATTTATACAGGGTATTTCTAATAAAATTAATAAAGGTCTTATCGTTAAGCTGTTGTAAGCTAACATTAACATTTAAATAAAAATCAGGGCAATAAGATAAAACTCTTACACAGGCATGAACTGCTTCTTCAAATACCCATCTGCCAACTTTTTCCATCATATTTTCTTTTTCTATAATTGGGATAAATATCGCCGGAGAAATATTTTCACCTTCATAACTCCAACGAAGCAATACTTCTCCACCTATTGGCAGTCCTGTATTTGTTGAAACTATTGGCTGAATAACAATACGGAAATTATCCATATCGTTTATTATATCTTCTATCAAACGCATTTCCATATTTGATAGTTTTTGTAATTGTTGAAGATTTCCGTTAGAATTATCAACATATAGTAAAGATGAATTATGATGTGAAACTTTTATAAGAGCAGTTATATTTTCTATAAAGTCTTGTGGAGAAGAACTATCCTGAGGATAATTAAGTACAGCAAATGAACATGGATGTTGAATTACCAATCCCATATGTTCATATTCATATTCGATAATTTCCTTAATTTCTTGAATATAATCTTCTACTGTTTCATCAGAATCATTATCTATAAGAGCAAGACATTTCATACCACTTAAACGATAGAATGTCATTTTTCCTGAGAGCTTTTTATATAGTTGACTGGAAATTTCTTGAATTAAATCATCACCACATCTACGACCATGATTATTATTTATCTGAGTCATATTGTTGAATGAAAATCCAATTACTGTGCAGCCTTTTTTATTTTCATTTTCTTGTTCTAAAACAGCTTTTAAATATCTTGTTAGAACAATTTCTGTTGGAAAGTTAGTCAGTGAGTCAACAACAAACCCATTATCTTGATGTGTTATTCTTCCTGCAAAGAACAATGGAGTATTTCCGTCTTCACTCCACTTAATTTTACCATAGCAATGAATCCACACACTATTTCCTTCTGCATCTGAAATTGGATATCTAAGGTCATGGCAAGCCTGTTTTTTGTAAAGCATTGCATTTATATCATTCCAAAATTTTTCAAGCAAACTTGAATCTTGTATGCGTCTTGACCATTTGTTAATAAGGTCTGGCACAATATTGCTTTCAAATCCAAACTTTTTACGCAGATTATCTGATATAAAATACAAGTTTTTCTGCATATCACCAAAGTAAAAATAGCTTGTACTATCATCATTACCAATCATAGAGAGTAAAAATGATACATCACAATAAGTATTTGAAAGGAAGTGTTTAAGCTTAACTTGAAAATCAGTTGTTTGTCTAATTTCAACTGGAATCTGCTTATCTTTTACTCTTGGTACAATTTTTTCTTCATATGAAGCCAAATGCTCATAATATTTTTCTTTTTCTTCATACATCATATCATCAGCACGATTTATTACATAATTTATGTCAATTGGTTTTTGGTTTGACCATGCAAAACCCACTGAAATTTGGCAATAACTTTGAACAACCTCAGTCCTTAATTTTTCAACATCTTTTTTAATATCTTGTTCAGTGCTGTTATAGTATATAGCTACAAACTCATCTCCGCCTATTCTATAAATTCTATCAGTGCTTAAAGATTTTTTAATAATCTTGTAACACTCTTGAATAAGCTTATTACCAACTTCATGTCCGTATGTATCGTTTGTTTCTTTTAATCCATTGATATCACAATATATTGTGCCAAATGAATCCCATTTATTAGCACCTATATTATGTTCAATCATTGCATTACTATTGTATGCACCTGTAAGAGCATCTGAATAACTCATCTCATTAAATCTATTATACAGATTTCTTCTTTTTAGTTGCATAGCAATTGCACCACTTAGAGATTTTAAAACTTGTTCAAGCAAAGACATTGTGCTTTCCTTTGGGTTATCCATTCCGATAAATCCCTTTAAAACATCATCTTCATAAATAGGTGCTACAAGCAATGTTTTTATACCTTGTGGCTGTAACAATGAGTATGTAGATGGATAAGAATTTCTGATATCCTCAATATCATTTATTATAACTGTCTGCTTTTTTTCAAAATTTGAAATCCAATAACTGACATCTTCTACACTTATATTTTGAAGAATATCTTTCTGTGGCAATACATTTTCAAAACACCATTCGTATGTATTATTGATAATTTCGTTATTAGCAAGTTCAAAAATATATGTGCGTTCACAATTAAAGGTTTTTCCCAAATAAGCAAGCAATAAATCAATTGATTCCTCAGGATTTTGAGATTCAAAAAAGTATTGTAAACATTCATTCATTATTGTTTCTGCTCTTGTATAAAAATGTCCATTACGATTATCATCTTTATTTTCTGCTTTAACAGCAATTTCAATACGATATCTATGTCCATTTACATAAATCATAGTGTCTTTAACAATAACTTTTTTGTGCAACACTGGATTTTCATGTATCCATGTCAAAAAACGACCTGGTTCCAAAGAATTATTATTACAAAATGGACAGCTAGATTCTCTATTTTGCAATATGTTATAGCATTTTTGGCCTTTATATGATTCATGTTTCTTGTATCCTAAACTTTCTCTTAAATGGCGATTCATATAAACCAAACTATGTGTATCCATATCTGATATATATACCATTTCGTCCAATTCTTCGAAAAAATCAAATAATGTCCTCAATTTTTTTCACCCCTCTATTGGTGTTAAATATAAATAATTTATGTATTTAAACACGCATCATGGTTAATGCATTTTATATTTTTTAGCGCATATTTTTATATGCAAAATATTTAAACAAAAAAATATAAAAGTGCATCATGCTTGTAAAATTACTAGCCTAATGCACTTTTATAGAATATCTTTATATAATATAAAAATATAAACTATTTAATCATATTATGTCAAAATAATCATTATAAAGCGCAATTAATAATTGTATAATAAATATTACAAATATCGACTTAAAAAGTAAATATTTTACATATGTGTATATTATAACAGTTATAAATATTTTTGGCAATACTTTTATAATCAATATATTATATAAAAAGACCTTCTACTTTTAAAGCAGAAGGTCTTTTTATATTTTAATTTGCGACAAAAACAAATTTTACTTCGCCATCCATATTTTCGGATATACCAGAGAAATTATTATATTCTTTTGAATTATCAAGCATAGTATTTATTTTATTTAATAATTCGTTAGTATCACCACTAAACTGATTTACCAGTTTGTTGATACCTTCTTCATTAAATTTAACCATACCGCTGTTAAGTTCCTGTGAACCATTTGATAACTGCTGAACACCATCTTGAAGCTTATCGGAACCATCTTTAAGTGTACCAAGTCCATTTACTAATGTGTTAGCACCATTATTCAATTTAGAAGCACCGTCAACAACTGTTTGAGAGCCTTCTGCAAGAGTACTTGCACCTTTGTGAACTTCTGTAATACCACCTTTAAGTTGTTCACTACCACTGTTCAATCCTTTTGCACCAACTTCGATACTATCCAAACCACCTATAAGTTTTGCATTACCAGCTTTAAGAGCATTTAATGCACCGGATATTGTGTCCATACCGGTTGAAAGACTTGTGCCAAGAGTATTTATACCACCATTGATTTGTGTCATACCAATGTATAAACCACCTTGATTGCTCAATTGTGTTGCAATAGCATTTATACCATCTTTTACTGCACCACCTTCTTTGAACATTGCTTCAACGCTACCAAGTTCTGTTGCAAGTTTTGTTAAACCGCCTTCAACAGCAATTTCGTAACCTATAATTTGTTTTGCATTATTGATAATTGCAGAATTGTCTGCATTCATTGTAACTGTTACTGGTACATTTTGTGTTACAGTTTTATCACAAATTTTAGCTATTACAGCATTGATAACATCGTCTGATACACCGTTATCTCTCAATGTTTGTGCAACATCATCTCTTTCTGCACTGTTATCCACATTAACAGAAACATCAACATTTTCAGTTGCAGATAATTGTGATGCCTGTGTGATTATATCAGTTGCACTTTGTTTTATAGCTTGCAATGCACCATTAGCTGTGCCCAAGCTTGCAGAAGCACCAGCCATACCAGATGCTATACTGTCAATTGCACCATTAAGCTGTGCTGCACCGTTCCCAAGTTGTTCCATACCGCCAAGAACTTGTGTTGAAGCATCAGAAAGTGCTTTAACTCCTTTTTCTGTTTCTCTTTTGTTTAAGTTTATACCTGCTATTATAGCATCCATACCTCCATTCATATCTGATGCTCCTTTTTTAATATTGCCTACACCATATACAAGTTTACCTGAGCCGTCAACAAGTTTATCTGCACCATTTTGAAGACTTGATGTGCCGTCTGCCAATTTTTTAGCACCATCTGACAACACTTGTGTTCCTTGTAAAAGACTGCCTGAACCTGTGCTTAACTCATTACCACCATTATAAAGAGCGTTTACACCATCTTTAAGAGTGTATGATGAAGTAAGTAAAGTATCTATACCCTCTTTCAATTTACCGGAACCGTCAACCAATTTGTTAGATGCATTTTGCAATTCATTCAAAGATGCTTCCAATTCATCAAGGGAGTCAAATTTATCTGTTGAAATACCTTTAAATATTTCATTTGATGCAACAGTTATTGCCATAATTTCTTTGTATTCAACAATATCAGCTTCAAGAGTAAACCATTCTGGTATATTTATATAGTTTGGGGATGATTTATCTTGTGTTAAGTTAAGATATTTGTTTATTCCTGGAACACCATATCCAACAATCATATCTCTATCGCCATCAGAAATAATTTTTGCATTTTCAACAGTTATGTTCTGATAATTTTCCTCGTCAATTGGCATAGCAGTAATCATAACAAATGGCTGATATTCTTCGTCTTTGCTAAAGTTAGTGTAATATGAATATGTAACTTTCAAGTGTCCTGTTTTGCCTTCAAGTTCAGTTGGTTTAACTTCTTTGCCGTCCAATTCATATTTAATTTTTACACCAATAGGAAGTTCCTGCTGTGTAGAACCTTGATAGCATATTGTATTATTGCCATCATTTTGCCATATAAGTTTATCGTCTTTATGTGTAAATAGCTGTTCACCTTTTACATTTTCAATGTCTGTAAGTCTTGAAATATCAGAAACTTCTGAAATGTCACCAATATTTTTTATCTGGTTAGATACAATAACTTTATCTATTTCACCAGCAGTATCCATTTTTACATAAACTGTTTCGTCTTTTTTAGTTATGTTTTTATTTTCCATTGCATATACAGGTGATGCCATTGTTGACACCATAATTGCAACTGCAATAAGAAATGTTGTTATTTTTTTCAATTTACTGTTATTCATTTTATTACCTCTATATGTATCTAATTCTGTATACTCTTCATACCAGATGTTGTAACTCTGATAAATTTATCAAACAAGCTCAACATAGATGGAAGAATCATAATTACAACAAACATACTGATAATTGCACCTCTTGCCATAAGAGTACACAATGATGAAATCATATCTATATCAGAGAACAAACCAACACCAAAAGTTGCTCCAAAGAAACCGAGAGCAGAAACCATTACAGAAGGTATTGATGTTGAAAGTGCAATTATAATAGCATCGTTTTTATTTTTGCCATTGCAACGCTCTTTTTTATATCTTGTAGTCATAAGAATTGCATAGTCAACTGTTGCACCAAGCTGAATTGTACCAATAACAATTGATGCAATAAATGGAAGAACTGTTCCTGTATAGTATGGAATACCCAAGTTAACAAAGATAGCAAATTCAATAACTACAACAAGAATTACAGGAACTGCAAAAGATTTGAAAACCAAAGCTATTATTATAAAAATAGCAATAATTGAAATAAGGCTTACAACTTTAAAGTCTTTATCAGTAATCTGTATCAAGTCCTTTGTACAAGGAGCTTCGCCAATAAGCATTGCAGTGTCATCATATTTTTTAACAATATTATTTATTGTTTCGCACTGCTGATTAACTTCATCTGATGCAACTTTATATTCTGATTGAATAAGCATAAGCTGCCAGTCACCTTTTTTAAGATTGCTTGTTATATCATCTGGTATCATTTCGTGTGGAATTGCAGAACCGATAAAGCTATCAAGACCTAATGCAAATTTTACACCATCAACATCGGATATTTCATTAAGCATTGCTTTTCCGTTTTTAGAAGATAAATTACTGTTTGCCAACACCATATGAGTTGCATTCATATTGTAATCTTCTGCCAACATTGTATTTGCCTGAACGCTTGGCAATGTACGTGGAAGACTTGTATCCAATTCATAATATACACTTGTGTTTGTATATCCCCATATAGCAGGAATAAGCAAAACAATAAATACACCTATAAATATTTTTCTGTGACCAACAATAGCTTTTGCAAGCTTATCCATATTTGGCAATATTGGTTTATGTGTTGTTTTTTGAATTGCTTTATCAAACAGCAATATCAAAGCAGGCAAAATTGTAACACAAGCTATAACGCCAAAAATAACACCTTTGGCCATTACAATACCAAGGTCAAGACCAAGTTTAAAACTCATAAAGCATAAAGCAATAAAGCCTGCTACTGTTGTTATTGAACTACCAACAACTGATGAGAATGTATTTGATATTGCATGAGCCATAGCTCTTTCTTTATCGTTTGGAAATCTCTGTTGATTTTCTTGATAGCTATGCCACAAGAAAATCGAATAGTCAAGAGTTACACCAAGCTGCAAAACTGCACTAAGTGCTTTTGTTATGTATGATATTTCTCCAAAGAAATAGTTACTGCCAAGGTTGTATACTATTGCCATACCAATACTGAGCATAAATATAAATGGAAGTAAAAAGCTATCCATAAATATAGCAAGCACAACACAAGTAAGTATAACAGCAATAATTATGTATATCGGTGCTTCTTTTTCTGATAGTTCTTTTGTATCACTAACAACAGCGGACATACCACTTAAATAACATTGCTTGCCGGTTACATTTCTTATATCCTTTATGGCTTGCATTGTTTCATCAGAAGATGTGGTATCTTTAAAGAAAATCGCCATAAGAGTTGAATTTTCCGAATTAAATACTTCTTGAATTTTATCTGGCAATATTGAAACTGGTACAGATAAATCAGCAATGCTGTCGTACCAAATAACTGTTTCAACGCCATCTACTTGTTCTATTTTCTTTTTTACTTCTGCAACATCTTTATAAGGCATACCCTCTACAATTTCCATTGCAAAAGCGCCTTTTCCAAAATCGTCTTTTAAAATATCCTGTCCTATCATAGTTTCAATATCATCTGGAAGATAGTACAAAATATCGTAGTTTACTTTTGTGTGAAGATATCCAAACACAGATGGTATCAGAAGTAGCACTGAGAATACCAATATTGCATTTCTATATTTCACAATCCATTTTCTTAGTTTATTCATCATTCTTCTCCAATTTATTTTTAGATGAATTCTGATGATAAAATCATTGATATCCAACGATATATATCATCATAAACAAACAATTTGTCTGTTTCGTTCAAAATTTCGTGTCTGTCATTTTTATAGAATTTAAGTTCTATATTTTTCATTCCAACTTGTTTAAAGCTTTCAATTGCTCTTTTTACACTTTCAGTAAATTCTCCAACTGGGTCATCAGCTCCGGAAACAAAAAATACCGGAAGATTTTTTGGCATTTGCTCCAAAAAATCTTTTTTATGCAAATTATTTATACCTTTAAACATATTATTGTATCCATTTAAAGTGAACAAAAATGTGCATCGTGGGTCTGAAAGATATTTATCAACTTGCTTTTCATCTTTTGAAAGCCAGTCTTTTGATGTTCTTGCAGGTTCAAATCTCTTATTGTATCCACCAAATGCCATATTATCAATAAATTTGCTCCTGTGTTTCCAACCGGTAAATTTTGCGATAAGAGATGTCATAAATATTCCTGATTTAACTGTAAATTTACTTGGAAAACCAGTTCCCATAATAATAGCGCCATCAAGTTCATTTCCATATTTACATAAATACTGTCTTGCATAAAATGAACCCATACTATGTCCAAGAAGAAAATATGGTATATTAGGATATTTTTCTTTTGTAATTTTTGTAACTTGATGAAGATTTTCAATCATTTCATCATTGCCGTCTTTGTCAGAAAAATATCCCCAATATTCTTGAGATTTAACAGAATTACCATGTCCAAGATGGTCATTACCTGTTACCAATATTCCTCTTTCGTTCAAATATTTTGCAAAATCTTCATATCTTTGAATATGTTCAACCATACCATGAGAAATTTGCAGTATAGCTTTAATTTCTCCTTCTGGCACATATCTAACTGCAAATATCTGTGTGTCCGAATATGCAGACCTAAACCAAAATTCCTCTTTTTTTAACATTATGTTTTCCTCTAAACATTTTATCTTTAATCTTGTTTTTCCAATTTTATTTCTTGTCTAATTCTCTTAACCATAATTATTCCTACTATTATAATCAATATTGTTTTCATTACTATGCATGACCAGAACAAAGTTGAATTATCCATTGTAAGACTTGCTGCAAACAGCGTATAAAATAAATCATGCAAATAGCCAAGAACAATACCTATATTATATGGCAACCTGTTAGCACCAAAGAAAAAGCTTACAGGGTCCATTGGAAACCCACCAATAAACCTTATGAAACAAGCAAAAAGCATTGTATCCTTTTGCCTGTTTCTTACTATTTTCTCAAATTTAGTCCATCGTTTAAGAACGAAATCAACCATATCTTTTCCGGAAAATCTACCCACAAAATATTGCATACTCATTATAAAAAAATTTATAAACCGTTAATCAGTATGACTGAAATTAGATTAAATAACCTGCCACCTAGCATATAAATTGCAATTACAGGTGCACACATTGAAATACTTTTCATTATATATAAACCAAGGATAAAGAACATATCATTTATCGTACCTGAGAGGGCAGCTGAAAACAATCTATCTAATTAAAACATATATTTGTTCAAATAAATAATAGCAGCCATTATAGTTATTGCTAAAATTGGTATAATTTTTAAGATTTTACCGTAGGTATCTGTTTTTAATTTTTATTTTCCTCAGCTGGAACATTTTCCGCTGCATGACCAAATTTTATCTGCTGTTGCTTTCCATTCCTTTGCATATACATCACATTTACCACACAGGTGTTCAACTGTTTCTGGGCTTTCCAAGTCAGTTGATTTTGCACCTGTTTCCTCAACTATTTTACGCAAACAGTCAGGGTTTTCAAGCATTGGACAAGGACGAAGATGATTTTCATTAAATGGCTGTTCATTGTGATAAGCCATAAACAATGGTGACTGCAAACACTCTAAGAGGGTGTTATTTCTTATATTACTATTGGAATAATGGATAAATACACAAGGATCAACGTCACCATTAGCGTTGATATGTAGATATCTTCTTCCGCCTGCAATACAACCACCAACAAATTCGCCATCGTTTTGGAAGTCCATACCGAAAATATCTTTTGTTTGTCTAAATTTTCTTATTTGATGATACATATATTCTCTTTGCTCTGGATTAAGCATAAGTTCTGGAACTGCATCATTACCAACTGGCATATAGTGAAAGTACCATACGAAAGATGCTCCCCAATTTATCATTTGGTCATAGAACTCTTCACTGCTAATGCTCATATAGTTTTCACTTGTATAACAACAAGAAATACCAAATGGTAATTTTTTAGATTTGAGAATATTCATAGCTTTTACAACCTTATCGTAAGAGCCGTTTCCTCTTCTCTTATCATGGCTTTCCATTGAGCCTTCAACACTGATAGCGGGTATAAAGTTTTTAACTCTCAACATTTCATCTGCGAATTTTTCGTCAATCAATGTTGCATTTGTAAATGAAAGGAATATACAATCTGAATGTTTTTCACAAAGTTTAATTAAGTCATCTTTACGAACAAGAGGTTCACCACCTGTATAAATGTACAAATAAACGCCTAATTCTTTACCTTGTTTGATTATTGAGTCAATTTCATCAAATGTTAAATTCAATTTATTGCCATATTCTGCTGCCCAGCAACCAGTGCAATGGAGATTGCACGCACTGGTTGGGTCAAGCAAAATTGCCCATGGAATATTACAATTATATTTTTCTCTGCATTCTTCCTGTGTCTGCCAACCAACAATGCCTGCATTAAGGAAGAAGTTAGTAAATATTGTTTTTAGCACTTCTGAATCAGTGTCTTTAAAAATTCTCATAATGAGTTTGTACCAATTAGATTCTGGATTATCAATTATTGAACGCACAATATCTCTTTGCACTTCAAAGCTGTTTGGGCCTTCACCAGAAATTTTATCAACCCAATCCATAATTTTGTGCATATTTTTCTCAGGATTTTTTTCTATATACGATAAGGCGGTATTTAATCCAAATTTTGTTAAATTTTTAGAAATCATAATATTTCCTCCAATTATTCGATATAGTACATATATATTTTCTCTTTACTATACTTATTAAATAACATTGTGTTCTTTTAAGATTTTTTCGATATCTGTACCCTTAATCTTTTTAAGAGCTTCTTTCAACACAAGTTTTTCTTGCCAGCTAAGGTCTATATCTGTAATTGGTTTACCATCTCTTAATTTAACTGCTGAATCAAGCAAATCTCTTACATCGTATGTGCTTCCCCATACTTCTGGAACACCACGGTCAATATTAAGAAGTGTGTAAACAGCTTCCATACCTGTACGCATTGAATATTCTGTTGTGAATATTGTATCTCTTGGTGTTTCTGCAAATTGACCTATAAATGCAAAGTTAACTGCTTTATCAGGTACAACTTTTGGTCTGTCTTCCAATGCTCTTGGCATAAAAAAAGCTGTTATATAAGGCATCATACAAGGAACTGTATTTGCACTGTTTTCGGCAAGATTTTCTATCTCATCTTCTGGAACACCTAAATGATACAACCATTCCATACAAATTTCTTTACCAGTACATTCTCTCATAGGTTTCTTTACAAAGTTACCTGGTTTATCGCTAAATAAGCCGTAAATCCAGCCAACCAATTGACCTTTTGGCTGTGAGTGGAACTGTGGCTGACGATTAAATGTCCAGCTTAAAAGCCAATTTGAATCCTTAACTGTAACGATACCACCTGTTACAACTTTACCGCTGAATGGATTTCTCTTACATATATTTTGAATATATGGCACTATTTTTTCATCAAGAGTTGTAACTGTTGCACTCATCCAGTTTGACTGTTCAGGGTCAAAGCAGAATTTATCAGGATTACCAAATGATTTATCTTGTGCAGCAATTTTTCTCCACATATCCCAGCCACCACCGGCTTTTATTTCTGTATTAAATTCTGCTGGTGTATTTTGTGAACCTAGTGAGGAGTTTTCAACACAACCACCATTTGTAATAAATACAAGGTCATTTTCTGTTAAATCAACATAATTTGTTTCATTGTTTACAATAATTTCAATTCGTTTAGCAACTTTTGCTTTTTCGCTTATATCAAATTCAACATTTACAACTTTTGTATTGTAGTGGAATTGTACATTATGACTTTCCAAATATTTAATCATTGGAATAATCATTGATTCATATTGGTTATATTTTGTAAATCGAAGTGCCTTAAAATCTGGCAAACCACCTATATGATGAATATATCTTTTAATATATCTTTTCATTTCCAATGCACTGTGCCAGTTTTCAAATGCAAACATTGTTCTCCAATAAAGCCAGAAATTTGAATTTAATACTTCATCATCAAAAAATTCTGTAATTTTTTTATCATAAAGCATTTCATCTGGTGTAAAGAACAAATGCATTATTTCCATTGCGCCTTTATCGGAAATATCAAATTTTCCGTCTGTGTGTGCATCCTGACCTCTATTTTCTGTTGCTCTACAAAGAGAATAGTTTGGGTCTTTTTTATTAAGCCAATAGTACTCATCAAGAACACTTACGCCTTCTGTTTCCACTGATGGAATTGACCTAAACAAATCCCACATAACTTCAAAATGGTTATCCATTTCTCTGCCGCCTCTCATAACATAACCAATACCTGGATATTGGTATCCGTCACAAGCGCCACCTGGAATTTCTTCTTTTTCAAAAATATGAATTCTTTCACCTTTCATCTGTCCATCTCTCACAAGATAACATGCTGCTGTAAGTGCAGCAAGTCCAGTTCCTATAATATATGCAGATTTTCCATCAACACCTTCTGGTTTCAAAGGTCTTGCAAATGCTTCATAGTTACCACTTGAATAATACATACTAAATTACCTCCGTTTTTATTTTTATTTTCAACTTTTAATTTATGATTATACTATAAATCTTTACTCCACTTTTTACCATAAACAAAAAAAGAGCTCTGATTAAAATTTAGTCAAAGCTCTTTTTATGTACAGTTTTTTATCATTTTATGTATTTTGATAAAATTATATGGTTTCTGTCTTATCTGTACGAAAATTATCTATTACTCTTAATATTTCTCCATGCATCAAAATAGATAATCTACTTATTATTTTATGTGGGTCTTCTTTCATATCGTTTTTTATCCAATTTATCATAATGCCTACAAAAGCATACTTATAGAAATCTGCAATAAATATTTTATCCTCTTCACGCAGTGGAATATCCCCCAAAACCTCATCTAGAACATCAATAAAAAGTTTATAAACAAGTTTATATAAATACAATTCAATTTGTTCACGACTTACTGAATTATATACATTCATTATAAATACTTTATTTTCCTGTGCAAGCTGAAAAATATTATAAACACCTTCCTGCCAAGTTGATTGATTTTTTTTGCCTTTTAAAGCTCTTGTAGCTTCTTCAATGCAAATCCATTCGACCAACTCGTATATATCTTGAAAGTGATAATAGAAAGTCATTCTATTTACACCACATTCTTCTGTTATATCGTTTATTGTAATTTTATTTAAGGGTTTTTCCAACAACAATTTTTTTAGAGAATTTTCTAGCGCCAATTTTGTGATGTTAGACATTTTCTATCCTCTTTCTATTACTTTATTTAACAGTATAATAACATATTTTATAAATCAAAACAATAAAAGTATGTTAATTTATTGTTTTATCAATACTATACGACAAAAAGAGTGTCTAAATTTGTACATATTACAAAAATAAACACTCTTTTATTTTAGATTTTGTTCAATTAAAATTTAGAACGCAAATTAAACTTATTAACCAAAGTTTTAAGTTGATTTGATTGTATTGAAAGTTCCTGAGATGCAGCTGCACTTTCTTCTGATGCAGCAGAGTTTGTTTGAACAACACTTGAAATTTGCTCAACGCCAACACTAACTTCTTGTAATGAGTTAGCTTGTTCTGCTGATTTATCAGCAATAGTTTCAACATAAACTTTTGATTCATTAGATCTGTCAACAACTTCATTCATAGCTTCGGCTGTTTCTTCCACAAGACTTTCGCCCTTTTCAACTGCTTTAAAAGCATTTTCAATCAATACAGTAGTGTGTTTAGATGCCTCTTGGCTCTTATTTGCCAAGTTACGAACTTCATCAGCAACAACAGCAAAGCCTTTACCTGCTGAACCAGCTCTTGCAGCTTCAACAGCAGCATTAAGAGCAAGAATATTTGTTTGGAACGCAATGTCTTCAATAGTTTTGATAATTTTTCTGATTTCTTCAGAAGCACTTGAAATTTCTTTCATAGCATCCTGCATTTCAACCATTTTCTGATTGCCTGTCATCAAGCTATTTGTTGCTTCTTGTGTTGTATATTTAGCTTTTTCTGCATTATTAGCTATCTCTTTCATACTATTTGTCAACAAACCAATAGTAGCTGAAAGTTCCTGAATTGTGCTAGCTTGTTCTGTTGCACCCTGAGCCAATGATTGAGCACCACCAGATACTTGTTCTGCATGACTATCAACCTGCAAAGCAGTATCTTCAATTTGAGACAATGTATTATTCATAGAATCAAGAATTGTTTTCAATGATTCTTGTATTGGTTTAAACTCTCCAATATAATCAATTGTCTGGTCTAAATCCATATTTCCTTTAGCCATTTCAGAAAGCTGTTTTGAAATATCATCTATGTATAATTCAAGCTCATTTTTAGTCTTATGAATAGAGTTAACAAGCATACCTATTTCTGATGTATCTGGTTCAAGTTCAAAATTAGCGGATAATACACCATTTGAAATATGCAACATTTGCTTTTCAATATTTATAATTGGTTTCAATACTTTATTTTTAATTTGTACCATTTGAATAACCTGTAAAATTACAAGCAATACAATGCTTACTAAAACAGTCGCACTAAATGTTTTTGTTTTAATAGTTAAATTTTCTATGCTGTCAGCTGTTCTTTTATTCAATGATGTTAACAATTTTTCTTTAAGAGCATTTATTTCGTTCAAGTTTGATTGATACTCATTGCTATAAACATAATCTAGTGCTATATCATATTCTTCAATAGCAGCCTGTTTCATTGCTGCTTCTTCTAAAGGAACAAGTTTGTTTGAAATATCAAACATTTTATTGATAATATCCTCTTCTTCTTTTGTAATACCGATGTCTTCCATATTTTGCATACCAATATCACGGCTCTTTATATTATTGATTTCATCCCAATAGTCATTATAATCTGTCATATCTCCTGTTGCAGCATATGCACGAGCTTTTTCTGTCAAATTTGCTGAACCTTTCAAGAAAAGATTTGCGTTTTCAATAAGATCATATCTTTCTATATTTTGTATATCAATTTTATTGTTATATGATGCAGACAAGAAAAATCCACCTGCGATAAATAAAACTAAAAAGATAGATAATCCATTTAGTATTGCAACCATTGTTGACTGCTTCATTGATTTTTTCATAAAATTTCTCCTCATTTATTCTTGCATAAAATTTTTATATAAAATATATAATTAAATATATTTATTAACAACGGTTATTATAAAAAACAAGTGCCCAAAACATTATAAACACTTATTTACTTTTCAGGACACTTGTTTCGGTTTAATTTTCATCCAATAAATTTATATAATTTTTTGTTGTAATAACCTATTGTTTATACATTTATATCAATTGATTTTCTATTGTAAACACTTGATTTTGGTACATATATTGGTGGAGCAATATAGTCAATTATAACTTCTGGATATTGTGCAACAGACACATCAACACTGCCTCTGTGTAATTCAAAATGCTGCTCTTTAATATTCCAATCATAAGTCATTCTGTCCATTTCATATTTCATATTTAACTCTCCAGGAATCCACTGTATATTTGGCCCTGCTTTTGGAATAAAATCAATACCAATATTTAACTTCACATTTTTAGTTTGCATATTTTTTGCAAACTGTGTAACTAGTTCTTGACCAATTTTAGCATCTAAAAGCATCTGCCCTTGTTGAGCATAATTAGCCATAACTTCATAAACATGTTGTTTAGCTTTTTGAGCATTTTGTTCAACAGTCTGCATTGTTGTAGGAGTTATAGAATTTCGTGCTTCAAATGTGTCAATCCTTATTTGAGGAGAAGTTCGCTTCATGTGGAAACCACCCTTATCTCTGGAAATTTTTAATTCAGCACTACCATTGCTATATTCCATTTCACCATGAGTAATATTTAATTGGAGTTTAATTGGTATATTTTTGATTTCAATCAATGAACTCATAATGTATACGCCCTCCTTTAATTGATATATAAAATACAATATATTTTATATAAAAAATCTGTTAAAATTTTTCATAATAATTTTTAAGTGTTATTTCATTGTTCTTAAATGACTCAATAAAATATCTGCAATATTTTCAACCGGTGCTTGTACACCAACAGCACCAATATCATAAGCCACTTTTGGCATCCCATAAACTACACTAGATTTTTCATCTTGACCAATAGTATATGCTCCTTTTTTTCGCATAGCTAATAGTCCGGCAGCACCATCTTGTCCCATACCTGTTAGTATTATACCAACCATTTTACATTTTACTGTTTCTGACATTGATTGAAATAGTGCATCAACAGAAGGACGATGTCCACTTACACGCTCACCTTTTGTGCATGAAACAGTATATCTATTTCCGATACGCACAATTCTAGTTTGATAGTCAGCTGGAGCAATTAAAACCAAACCACGATGAATTTCATCACCATGTTTAGCTTCTCTAACTTCCATTTTACATATTCGGTTTACTCTTTCAGCATACATCTTTGTAAAACCAGCCGGCATATGTTGAACTACAACCATGCCTGGAATATCTGCTGGAAGATATTTTAATACTTCCAACGTAGCATCAGTACCACCAGTAGAAGCACCCAATCCAATTATTACATCATTTGCGACATTATTACCAAGTAAACTGATATTTTCAGGGGCTGAATTATGTGCAAAAACTTTACGAGTTCTAACTTTAGCACATGATGCAACTATTATTTTTTGAGTTAAAATAGTAATAAAACTTGTTGTGTCTGAACCAGTTGGCTTACGAATAAAGTCTACTGCACCTGCTTCCAATGCATCAAAAACTTTTAAGTTTAGAGAACTACAAAGTATAACCGGAGTTGGATGAGCAGAAATATATTCTTTCAAAAAATCAATTCCGCTTTGTCCCGGCATTTCCACGTCCAAAGTGATTACATCTGGGTTTAATTGTGGAATTTTTCTTTTTGCATCAAATGGATTTATAGCATATCCAACAACCTCAATCCTAGGGTGCGCTGAAAGACCATTTATTATTAAATTTCTTGCAACATATGAGTCATCAATTACCATAACCCTTATTTTTTTACCATTAACCATAGCACACACCTTCTAACTTTTTATTTTTGGAACGTAGCTGGTGCCAATCTTTTATAAGGACTTTTAGAATTCAAGTTCTCAGAATAACTAATGAGAAAATATCCTCCTGGTAAAGTTGCATCATAAAATCTACGCACCAGTGCCTCTTTTGTAGGATTGTCAAAGTATATCATTACATTTCTACAAAAAATTACATCAAAATTTCTACGAAATTTAATTGGGTCCATAAGGTTAAACTTTTGAAAAATAACATTATTTTTAACTTTAGGTGACACTGTATGAAAACCATCACCATTATTTGTAAAGTATTTATTTTTCCAATCTGATGGAAGAGTGTCAGGAAGTTCATATATACCTTTTTTAGCTTCTGTTAAAGCTCTTTCAGATATATCTGTTGCAAGGATTCTTGTATCCCATTCTTTTGCCTGAGAACCAAGATAATCAAACAAGAACATTGATATATTATATGGCTCTTCACCAGTAGAACAACCTGCACTCCATATTGCGAGTGTTTTATCTCTCTTATGTTTATTTACTATATCCGGAATAATATTTTTACAGAAAAAGTCCAAGTGTTCTTTTTCACGCATAAAATAGGTATAGTTTGTTGTCAATTTGTTTAAAACAAGAGTAATATCATTTTCATCTTTAACATTTATCAAATGCTCAACAAAATCTGTAAAGTTTTTGTATCCTTTTTGACGAATTGTTGCAGATAATCTGCCAGTAATTAACTGGCGTTTTTTATTAAGGTCAATCCCATAATTTTTTTGAATGAAATTGGCCAATCTTTGGAAATCTCTGTCAGAAATTTCCATAGGAGTAAATTTTACACTTTTCATTTTATTTACTGTATCATTCATTTCCAAACAACTGGTCACAATTGAGAATTAGCAATGTTTCTTCATTTTCTGGAATTGTACACATACCCAAAACAAAACGCTGATATTCTTGTGATTGTATGGTAGTAATTGTGTCTTCATCAATATCTACCATACGGTCAACAGAATCAACTTGAATGCCGAGTTCCATTCCCTCATAATTTAACACTACTAACAGTGACTTTTCCCCTACTGGCTTATTCAATCTAAGGCGCAAATCCATAACTGGAATAATTTGACCACGCATATTAAATATACCACGAACATATTCAGGCATCATTGGAAGATATGTTATACTGTAGTTATTTAAAATTTCCACTACATATTCTGCATTAACACCCAATTTAAGCTCTGATTTTTCGTCCTTGCGAATTGCAAAAATTAGGTATTTACTGTTTTTTGAAGTAGTTCCTTTAGTAACTGTTTCTTCAGCAATACTCATTATTATTGTTTCTCCCTTCCATGATTACTTTCTAAATACTGCATTGGATAAATTGCCTGCATCTAAGATAATGCTGATATTGCCATCACCCAAAATACTGCAACCAATAATACCACATGATTTAATATCAAAACTATTAACGTATGCAGGTAATGGTTTAACAACAACTTGATGTTCACCCATCAATTCATCAACTAATAAGCAGTATGATGTATCTCCGGATTCCAACCACATTAAGATACCATCTTCTATTTCATCTACACCACTTGGCAAAGAATATAATTCTTTTGTACGGATAATAGGATAGAAATTATCCATAATTTTAATGATTTCGCCGCTAACTGTATCATGAAGAATATCACTTGGCGAAACTTTAAAGTTTTGACGGATATTTTGAATTGGAATAGTGAATATTGTTTCACCAACAGAAACTTCCATACCGTCCATAATTGCCATAGTAAGAGGAATTTTCATTGTTGTTGTCATACCTTTACCACGTTGACTTGTTATAGTAACAGTACCACCCAATTCTTCAACACTACGCTTAACAACATCCATTCCAACACCACGGCCAGAAAATTCTGTAACTTCTGTATTTGTTGAGAAACCTGGCATCAAAAGGAAGTTAAGAATTTCTTTATGAGAATATTCAACATCTGGAGATGCCAATCCATTTTTAATAGCTTTATTTAATACAGCCTCATCATCTACACCATAACCATCATCACGAATTTCAATGATAACTTCACTGCCTGTATCTTGTGCAGAAAGAATAATTTCACCAACAGGATTTTTTCCTTTTGATGTTCTTTCTTCTTCTGTAATTTCTATACCATGGTCCATAGCATTACGAATCATATGCATAATTGGGTCGCCAATATTATCAACAATTGTTTTATCAACTTCAATATCTTCACCAATTATATTCAACTTAACACGTTTGTTAAGTTTTTTAGACATATCACGAACAATACGGTTCATTTTTTGGAAGCATGTAGCAATAGGAACCATTCTCAATGACATAGAAATATCTTGAAGTTCATCTGTAAGTTTTCTAAGTTGTCTTGCAGATTTAGCAAAGTTATTGAGATTTTCAATTCCTTTAAGGTCTGGTGAACCTGTAACCATTGCTTCTGTAATAACAATTTCGCCAACCAAAGCTGACAGCTGGTCCAATTTACTTTGATGAACACTGATAAGACTTTCTTTTTGATGCTGAGATGATGATTGAGATGATGTTCCAGCTTGTGATGATGTAGTCTTTACCGGTGCATTATTAACTGCTTCTTGCTTTACTGTCTCAACTTTAACTTCAACATTTTCAGCAACTTGTTCAACTTTTTTCTCTGTTTCTTTTTGTGGAGCTTCGTAGTCATTAGCTTGATAAGATTTTACAGAGCCAGCTGTTCTGATAATTGGAATAGCTTTTTCACGGTCCTCACTATTTTTAAACATCAAAAGGAAACCATTTTCAATAATTTTGTCTGCTGTTGATGGGTCATCTTCAATATCTTGTGGTTTAAACAAGAAGTCTGATTCATTACAAAAATCTCCAATAGAAGAAACCACCATCAATGAACGCAAGTTTTCCATTCCACAACCTTCATCATAGAAAACAAGTACTTCATATGGATAATCAGGGTTTTCCTCATATGCCTTTGCAGTTGTTTCAACAGCTTCTTCTGAAGTTGTTTCTTCTGTTTCTGTGCTTTCGTTTGAATCTTTATTGCTGATTTTATCAATCAAACTATTTATACTATTCATCAAATCATCAATATCAGTATCAAGAGGTTGTTCGTTTTCAATTTTTTCCAATTCTTTGCGGAAATAGTCAACTGCATTGAACAACATATTAAAAAATTCAGGTTTATTTTCATCAGCAACTACTGACATTGAATTTTCTCTA
This sequence comes from Oscillospiraceae bacterium, assembly GCA_020024155.1. Lineage (GTDB taxonomy): Bacteria > Bacillota > Clostridia > Oscillospirales > Ruminococcaceae > RGIG3102. Next base: position 20,616 of record JAHHUE010000022.1, read on the forward strand.
ATAATAAAGAACATATCTTCAAGTCTATGTGCAACTGATGCCAATGTTTCAAATTCCATCATTGCAGATGAACCTTTAATTGTATGCATTATACGAAAAATTTCGTTGATATTATCTTGTGATAATGTGTTAATTGTTTCTGCATCAAGAATTATTGATTCAAGTTGTTCAAGCAATGAACTATTTTCGTAAATATATGTATCTAGAATATCGTTTCTGCTTCCCATAGCAAAAAACACCACCTTTAACCTTTTCTTATGTATTTTTTAGATAGGCTAATTCAAATTATTTAACCATAAATATATATAAAATCCCTAAACTACCTTATTAAGCCCATCACATAATATCTGTTTAAAGCAGTTAGGTTATTATTAAAATGAATTATATTTTAACTAATATCCATCTGTACGATTCTATATCTTGTTTTATATTTTAATATTTTAATCTTGTAAGTCAATTAGTTAAATCAATTTACACAATAAATAAAATAGAGAAAGTATTTTCAAAATACATTTATTCACAGTTGTAATATTTATAAACAAAAGTTTAATTTGCCTATAAAGCATTGATTTCTCACTAACATATAAACAAATATATTATATGAAAAATTATATTAAATGAACAAATACTTTCTCAATATTAGGCAATATTATTAATATTTTACAATGAAACTTATTATGTTGCTAAAATTTAGTATTTACAATCATACTTATCATAGCTACCATAATCATTTATTTCATATAAATTTGTATTAGTTTCTTCTGGTGCAGAAGTGTATGATATATGACTTTCAGCATCATCTTTTAATTTAAATCTTTCAACAAGTGATTTCAGCATCTGTGCTTGACCAGACAATTCTTCACTAGCTGCAGCTGATTCTTCAGCAGTTGCACTATTTGTTTGAACAACAGATGAGATTTGGTCAATACCTGTTGTTATCTGTGCAACAGCAGTTGCCTGTTCCTCAGAAGCTTTTGCAATTTCTTGTATAATTTCTTCTGTTGCAGTTGATTTTTCAACAACTGATTTCAAAGAATTAGCAGTTTCTTCGGTCATAGTTGTACCGTTTTCGATTGCTTTAATTGTGTTTTCAATAAGCAAAGTTGTATTCTTTGCAGCATCAGCTGATTTTGCAGCCAAGTTACGAACTTCATCAGCAACAACAGCAAATCCCTTGCCTGCTGAGCCAGCTCTTGCAGCTTCAACAGCAGCATTAAGAGCAAGAATATTTGTTTGGAATGCAATATCGTCAATTGTTTTTATGATTTTACTAATTTCGTTAGAAGTATTGCTGATATCTTGCATAGCACTCATCAATTCTTGCATGCGGGCATCACTTTCCAAAACACCCTGACCTGCTTCATTTGACATTTGGCTTGCTTTAACAGCGTTATCAGCATTATGTTTTATGTGTTCTGCTACCTCGTTGATATTGGCTGATAGTTCTTCAACTGATGCAGCTTGTTCTGTTGCACCTTGTGACAATGCTTGTGCACCACTTGAAACATGGTCACTGCTCATATTAACTTGGTCAGCAGCTACATTTATTTCAGACAAAGTACTGCTCATATTGGCATTGCTTGTACGAACAGAAGATAGAATTTGACTAAATCCACCTACATAAAGTTGTTCATTTTTACTGTCAACTTTAAAGTTGCCGGTACTCATTTCTTGAAGCATATATGATGTGTCATCAATCATTTCTTTCAATGCATTTGACATATTCATAAATCCATTACCAAGTTGACCGATTTCGTCTTCTCTATCAAAGTTAATATCAAAGTCCAAATTACCAGATTCTATTTTTTTAGATGCATCCATAATTTCTGCAATTGGACGAGAGAGACTTGTAGCAAAGAAATATCCAATTGCAATAGCAGCAATAACAGAAATAAATATTGATACATATAAGATAATCATTGTTCTTTTTGTAGTATTATCAAATTTTTGAATACCATTATTTGCATTTTCTGTTTTAATCTCAATAAGTTGAGTATACATAGAGTTTATTTGCGCAAAATCTGGGTCAAGTTCAGTTTTTATATATGATAAAAGCTGAGCTTCTCCTTCCTCATCTGTATAAGTCATTGCCATATTTGCAAACTCATCCAGCTTAGAAATCATTTTTGAACTTTGAGCTGTAATTTTTTCGCAAAGAGCTCTTTCCTCATCTGTATATGCTGTTTGAACAATATTATCTTCAAATTTTTTGTAGTATTCTTTCTGTCTTCCATATGTCGAATTAAATGTTTCCATAGGAGTATTATGAATTATTAAATCTTGAATACTATTACGAGTTGATGCAATTACAACCATAGCATTACCAATGTCGCCTTGAGAAGTTCCATAGTATTTAAGGTCTGTATCATATTGGTTATTTACTTTACCAACATAAGACATAGACAAAAGACCACTTACACTAGAAATAACCGTTACGATAATAGTAACTAGTACTACTTTTGTCTTCAATTTTAAATTTTTAAATTTAATCATGATTAATTCTCTCTTTCTTTAATATTTATTTTTGAAAATCCCAGCTTATCTGTATTATTCTGAAATTTTATCGGCTAAACTTAAATGCTATATTATGTTTTTATATAAATTATATATTATCAATTTTAAATATGTATTTTTTTAATTTAAGTAAATCATTAAAATATATTTAATACTTTTTTCACATTT
>JAHHUE010000023.1 GCA_020024155.1 Oscillospiraceae bacterium
ATTATATTTTGTTAAAATTAAGCCAAATTAACGCACTTAATAAATTTAAATAATTAACAATTAAAAGCGAGGTAAATAATAATGAATTATCGTTTAGAAAGTGACTCAGTTGGTGAAAAACAAGTTCCTGCAGAAGCTTACTATGGTGTACAGTCTCTCAGAGCTAACGAAAACTTCTACATCACAGGCAAACTTCTTCCAGAAGTTCAGATTTTCTCTTTGGCAGAAATCAAAAAAGCTTGTGCAATCACAAATAAAAATGCTGGTAAACTTGATGCTGGTATTTCCGATGCTATCGTTGCAGCTTGTGAAGAAATTCTCAACGGCAACTTCCATGAACAATTTATTGTAGACCAAATTCAAGGTGGTGCTGGTACAAGCACAAATATGAATGCAAACGAAGTTATTGCAAACATTGCTCTTGAAAAACTTGGCAAAGAAAAAGGTGACTACAAATTCTGTCATCCAAATGACCATGTAAATATGGCTCAGTCTACAAATGATGTTTACCCAACAAGCCTTAAACTTTCTATATATAAAACAGGTCTTTCACTTATTGAAAAACTTGACGAACTCTACAATGCTTTGATGGATAAGAGTGAAGAATTCAGAAATGTTCTTAAACTTGGTAGAACACAACTTATGGATGCTGTTCCTGTAACACTTGGTCAAGAATTCCACGCATACGCTTCTGCTGTTGCAAGAGATAAAAAACGCATTGAACAAGCTCTTCAAGAAATGCTCGTTGTTAATATGTCTGCAACAGCTATCGGTACAGGTATCAATTCCAGTGAATACTTCTTCACACACATTGTTCCAACATTGGCAGATGTAACAGGCCTTGCTCTTACACAATGTGATGATATGATTGATGGTACACAAAACATTGATGGTTTCTCTGTTGTATCTTCATCTCTTAAAACATGCGCAATCAGCCTTTCTAAAATGGCAAATGATATAAGACTTATGAATGGTGGTCCAAAAGCAGGTCTTGCAGAAATCACAATTCCAGCAAAACAAAACGGTTCTTCCATTATGCCTGGTAAAATCAACCCAGTTATCCCAGAAGTTCTCAACCAGTGCTGTTTTGCAGTTATGGGTAACGACTTTACAGTTACTATGGCTTGCGAAGCTGGTCAGCTTGAACTCAACGCTTTTGAACCAGTAGTATTCAACCGTATTTATGATTCTATGACAATGCTTATCAATGGTATTGACACATACATTGTTAACTGTGTAAACGGTATTGTTGCTAACGAAGAACATTGCAAAGACCTTCTTTACCATTCAACAGGTTTTGTAACAGCTCTTTGCCCAGTTATAGGTTACAAACAATCTGCTGATATAGCTAAAAAATTCCTTAAAGATGGCACACCAATCGTTGAAGGTGCTCTCACTCATGGTGTAACTCAAGAACAACTTGATGAAGCACTTAACACTGATAAACTTACTCGTCAGTTTGATAAACACTAATAAATATTTAATGTAAAAGGACTGTCAAAATGGATAAAAAAGAAATTGCACTTAATGCTCATAAAGAATGGGCTGGAAAAATTGAAGTTGTTTCCAGAGCAAAGGTTACAAACAGAGATGAACTTGCTGTTGCATACACACCTGGTGTTGCAGAACCTTGCCTTGAAATTCAGAAAGACGAAAGCAAAGCATACGACTACACAAGAAAATCCAACCTTGTTGCTGTAATCACAAACGGTACAGCAGTTCTTGGTCTTGGCGACATCGGCCCAAGTGCAGGTATGCCTGTTATGGAAGGTAAATGCGTGTTGTTTAAAGAATTTGCAGGTATTGATGCTTTTCCTATTTGCGTTGATAGTAAAGACCCTGATGAAATTGTAAACATAATTTATAAAATCTCCAAAAGCTTTGGTGGTATAAATCTTGAAGACATCTGTGCTCCAACATGTTTTGAAGTTGAAAGACGCCTTAAAGAAATGTGTGATATTCCTGTTTTCCATGATGACCAACATGGTACTGCAATTGTTGTATCTGCTGCATTGCTTAACGCAGCTAAACTTAAAGGCAAAAAGCCAGAAGAACTTCGTGTTGTTCTCAACGGTGCTGGTGCTGCTGGTATTTCCATTGCAAAACTTCTTTTAAGTGTTGGCTTTACAAACTTAACACTTTGTGATATCTTTGGTATTCTTGTTGAAGGTGGCGAAGCTATCACAGATGCACAAAGAGAAATGGCAAAAATAACAAATAGAGAAAAACGCACAGGTACACTTGCTGACGCAATGAAAGGCGCTGATATATTTGTTGGTGTTTCTCGTGCAAATCTTGTAAGCGAAGAAATGGTTGCTTCTATGAACGAAAAACCAGTTATCTGTGCTTTGGCAAACCCAACACCAGAAATTATGCCTGATAAAGCTATCAATGCAGGTGCATATATTGTTGCAACTGGCAGAAGTGACTTCCCTAACCAGATTAACAATGTTCTTGTTTTCCCTGGTATTTTCAAAGGTGCTTTACAAGTTAGAGCAAAAGAAATTACAGAATCAATGAAAATTGCTGCTGCAAAAGCTATTGCTTCAATTGTTAAAGATGATGAACTTAATCCAGAATACATCATTCCAGACCCATTTAATCCATGCGTTGCTGATGTTGTTGCAAAAGCTGTTGCTGATGAAGCAGTTAAACTTGGTATAAACCGTATTTAAACACATAAAAATCACACAGCTGATAATTCAGCTGTGTTTTTTATTGATAAAATTTCTATTAAAGTATATAATTTCAACAGTTGATATTATCGTAAATTTTAAAAGGAGATATAATATGAAACTTAAAGAAATTCCATATTCCCGCCCAGATATTGACTCTATGCTTAAAAAATGTGAAGAACTTTCAAAAGCTTTTTCAAATGCTGAAAGTGCTGAAGAACAGCTTAAAATCTTCAAAGAATTTGAGGACGAAAAAGGTCATTTTTTAACTTATGAATGTTTGTCCAATATTAGAAACTCAATTGACACAGTTGACCCTTTCTATCTTGAAGAACAAGCTTTCTATGATAAATGGTCCCCAACAGCAACAATGTGTTTCAACAACTTTAAAAAAGTTGTTATGGAAAGTCGTTTTAAAGATGAACTCCGTAAAGAATTAGGCAACTATTTCTTTGATTGTCTTGAAATGGAACAAAAATCATTCAGCCCTGAAATTATGGACCTTATGTCCGAAGAAAACGAACTTTGCTCAAAATATGAAAATCTTTATGCTTCTGCAAGAATCGATTTTGATGGTAAAGTTTTAAATCTTTCTCAGCTTTCTGCATATCGTCAAAATGCTGACCGTAATGTGAGAAAAGCTGCCGTTGAAGCTGAAGGCTTATTCTTTGATTCTCATAAAGATGAAATTGAAGGTATTTACGACCGTCTTGTAAAAAACAGAACTGAACAAGCAAAAATACTTGGTTTCAACAACTATGTTGAAATGGCTTATTTAAAGAGATGTCGCTCTTATACAAAAGAAGATGTTGCAGCTTTCCGTCAACAAGTTCTTGATGTGATGGTGCCAAAAAATGTTGAATACAAAAAACAACAAGCCAAAAATATTGGTGTAAATGATTTCAAATTCTATGATGATGACTTTGAATTTCCTGATGGAAACCCAATGCCAAAATATTCTGTTGCAGAAATTTTGAAACGCACAAAACAAATGTTTGATGAAATGAGCGAAGAAACAAAAGAACTCATTTACCTTATGTATGACAACAACCTCTTTGACATTGAACCAAGAAATGGTAAAAGAGCTGCTGGTTACTGTGTTTCAATTGAAGATTATGGCTATCCATTTATTTTCTTTAATGCAAATGGTACTCAAGGAGATGTAAAAACTCTTACACACGAATGTGGTCACGCTCTTGCTGCATACACTGCACAAAAACTTATAAAATATCCTTCTATCCGTCATGCTCCTGTTGAAGCTTGTGAAACTCACTCTATGAGTATGGAATTTCTTACAAGTCCATGGCATCATCTTTTCTTTGAAGAAGATACAGCAAAATATAGCGAAAGTCATGCATTAAGTGCTTTGCTCTTTATACCTTACAGTGTAATTGTTGACTACTTCCAAGAACTTGTATATCTTAACCCAGATTGGACACCTGAAGAAAGAAACCAGTGTTGGTTAAATCTTGAAAAACAATTCCGTCCATACAATGATTTTGCAGACCTTCCATTTTATAGCCGTGGTGCTGGTTGGCAAAGACAAATACATATCACTTGTATGCCTTTCTACTACATTGATTACAGTATTGCTCAGACGCTTGCTTTGCAGTTCTTTGCTCTTTTCCTTAAAAACCCAAAATCTGCTTGGGAAAAATATATGAATTTTACAAAAATCGGTGGTACAAAAAATATCAACGACACAATTGACAGCTGTGGTCTTGTTAGTCCATTTAAGGCTGGCAGTCTTAAAGATATTTGTCAACCTGTTTATGAATGGGTAGATAATCTTAACAAAAAATAAAATACTATAAAATTTAAAGCCTTTAATATTGTATTTATTAAAGGCTTTATTTTTGTGGTTAATAGACTTTTATAAATTATAATGTTATAATTTTACAAATAATATATGTTTTACTTCTAAATAAAAGGTGATTATATGAAAAAGAATATTAAAATGTTTTTTATTATAGCAATTATTATTTGTATCATAATTATGTTAATATACGATAGAGATGAAATTTCCGGAATAAAAGGAACTGTTGTATCTTCCTTTATTGACACTAATACAAATCAAACTCAATTAGTTATGATAAATGAGCAAGAAAAACAGGTTTATATATCAATTGATGATAACACCTCCATAAATTCTTGTTTTGAACACCCAAACAAAGATGATATTATAAATGGCGATTTTAAAAATATTAAAATTTCAGTATTATATAATCAAAAACCAACAAAAATAACTAACGATGATGGAGTAAAAACTAAAATATACCATGCAAAATCAATTATGATTGAAGCCGTTTTAACAGAAAATGTAAAACAACTTTCTGATGGTACATGGATTGATATGTGGGATTTATCATCAAGAAAAATTTTCTGTTTAAAAAATGGTAAGGAACTTTTGTGCGAAACAAATCCATTAACTTATGTGTCTGATACTGGAATTGACTATATGAGCAGTTTAAGCCCAGAAGCTCAACAAAATATTAACACATATTTTTCATCACAATGGTTACTTTATGACTTAGACTATGAACTGGAAAAATCTTATACTATTTACAAAGAACATTCTGAGGAAAAATATTATTATGCCACTATGCTATCTCAAAATATATATCAAGCTTATTCCACTGATAAACTAATATATTTTATTACTGAAATAGTTAAACCACTAGACTATCAGGAACATGATACAATAAATATAGGCACTGCTTTTAACAAGGAAACCGGCGAGATAATCCCTAACAGTGAGTTGTTCTGTGTTCCAAAAGAAACTGCTATAAAAGCAATACTTGATGCATCAAAAATTTCTGATACATCATTAAAAAATGAAATAAAAACAGCATTTAATTTCGATAATATTATTTTTAATCAAACTGAAATGATAATAATTTTTCCAGCTGGGTCACTTACTAATCAAGAAATTTACTATACAATGAGTATTTCTTTAGAATATAGTGATATAAAAGATATTCTTTATGACTGGGCAATTCCAAAGCAAATATAATAACAAAAAAGGATTGTATCAAAGGAGATACAATCCTTTTTATTTTTAAAGTATTACACAAATAAGACCCTGACAACCCTCATTTATAACCTGTTCTACTGTATTTTGAAGTTTTCCCCTAGCCTCTTGTGGCATATTGTTTAATTTTGTGTTAAGTCCTTGTGTTACAAGGTCTTGCAATGAGTTGCCAAATATATTTGATTGCCATATATCCAGTGGGTCACTTTCAAAGTTTTTCATCATATTATTTACAAGCTCTTCACTGCTGGATTCACTACCAACAATAGGGCTAACCTCTGTGTGAATATCGGCTTTCAGTATATGCAATGATGGTGCACTTGCTTTAAGTCTAACACCAAATTTTTGCCCTTGTTTTACAATTTCCGGCTCTTCAAGCATAAGTTGTTCTATTGAAGGCATAACTATGCCATAGCCCGTATTTTCCACCTCTTGCAACGCAGGTGCAATCTTATCATATTCTTTCTTAGCTTCTACCAACTGATTAAGTAAGGTCATAAGTGTCCACTCATCTCTTACATTTTCGCCTGTTATGTCTTCAAGTGTTTTGTAGTAAATATCTTTATCAACTTGAACATTTACTTTTGCTATACCGGTTCCGTAATCAATATTTTCAATATTAGCTGATGTAATTATATCCGACTGTAAAAGTTGTGTTATTGTATTTTCAAGTTCTGATATTTTTTGCTTTGTTGAAAATACTTGCTTTATATCTCCCAACAGCTGAGTTTTTGGTTCAAAATCTTTATTTTGCATTATCATCCACTTTGGAACAGTCAGTTTTATTTCTTTTAACGGAAATTCTGAAACAACCAAAGAAAGTATTTGCTCAATAGTAGCTTTATCCATTTCAAGACAGTTTACAGCAACAACAGCAACATTATGTTTATCCTGCAATTGTTTTCTTATTTTCTGTGCTTTTTCTCCCATTGGGTCAGTGCTATTTAATACTATAACAAATGGTTTGTTAATTTTTTTAAGCTGAGCGATAACAGTTTCTTCTGCTTGAATATAATTTTCTCGTGGTATATCGCTTATAGTTCCATCACAAGTAACCATAATTCCAATTGTAGAATGGTCGCTTATAACCTTGTATGTGCCAATTTCCGCTGCTTTTTCAAATGGTATTTCCTGTTTATGCCAAGGAGTTTTAACCATTCTAGGTTTTCCGTTTTCAGTATCTCCTTGCGCTCCTTTTATCATATAACCAACGCAGTCAACAAGCCTAACCTTTAAGTTCTGATTTTGATTTATTGTTATATCCACACCTTGTTCCGGTATAAAGTTTGGTTGTGTGGTCATAACTGTTCTGCCTGCTGCTGATTGTGGCAATTCATCAATAGTACGAATTTTCTTATCTGCATCTTTAATGTTTGGAATTACAAGTGCTTCCATAAATTTCTTTATAAATGTACTTTTACCGGTTCTAACTGCACCAACAACGCCAATAAAAACAGAACCTTGTGTCCTTTTTTGAATATCGTCATAAATATTATTCATAGTTTTTCTCCTTAATCTCTGTAACAAGGGATAAACAGCATTTGATTTGCAGTAAGTCTATCTGTCTGTAATTCATTTTCTTCCATTATAAACTGTGGATTTGCAAGATGATTTTTTGCTATATCAAAAACCTTTTCGCCTTTTTTACCATAGTATATAATCAACTCATCCTGTTCCTGAGCCACTTGTTTGTCTGCATTTTCTTCAAATGAGTTCAATAATGTTATCGGAGATTTTTCAATAACTATACCAGATGCTGCTATATTTGCATTTATCTGCACTGTATCTTCGTTTTGAATTGCTGAGTATCCAACAGATTTTAAATCAATACATATTTCATCATACTGTCTGCAATTCTCAAGAAAATCAAGAACAATATCCTGTGTATTTACAAAACACTCATATTCATTCTGTACATTTCTAGCTATGATGTTTACTGTCAATTTTGCTTTTACAATATTTTTATTTATCTCAAAATAATTTTTAACTGGAGAAATCTCAAAAAACATTGTGCTTACAATATACTCTTTGCCTATTTTTTCATTTATCTGCAAAGGTATATTTTTTTCAATATTGTAGATATTCGTATCAACAAGAACTGTATCTATCTTAGTTTCAGTTTCATATTCTCGTGAAAATGCATCTTTAACAGCTATAATCTGAGATTTTGAAAATACTCTTAAATCAATCATAACCGATACGTTTGCAACAAATTTTTTTGTATCTTGATTTTGTGCTATTCCAAAAGAAGATACATTTATATTGCTATGTACAAAATCATTTTCTTTTACTTTTGGCACATCTACAATTTGATTATACATAAATGATTTTGTAAATTGTTTTATATCATCTGCACTATTTGAGGTATAAAAAATATTTGCCAAAATTTCACCTTTAACAACAACTTTATCAGTATGTACTGCAATTTCCGGTGTTTGTGCAAAATGTTCTACTCTTACAATTTTATAAAAATCTTCCCCAAGGTCTATCTCATCTTCAATATTGAATTGTCTTATATTCTGCCCTGTCAGGCTAAAAAAATCTATGGTGGCATTATCTACACACACATCTTTATTTGAAATAGCTGTTATTATGTTGTTTTCTTTTGCACCCATATATTTTATACCAAGCAAATAAGCCCCACGCACATCAATTCTTGTAGAACTTTGTGGACGAGTATTTATATACTGTGTTTGACCTGTTACATCTATATATGATAAATCAAGCTCATTATCGCCAATATCAAGCTGTTTTTGGAATGGGATTTTCTTGAAAACAACACTCAGTTTTTCTCCTGCCGGTGGTTGATAATATATGCTCACCTTTATAAATCCTTCCACAGTAAGCTTTCCGGCAGAAACATATTTTTGTGTAACAAGATGCTCCATTGTAGATTTTACTATTTTAAATACCGGAGCGTCATAGTCTGCCAAAACTATTTCTGTTTCAACAGATAATTCAGAATTAACATCCATCAACTTTGCAGTTGATAAAAGATTATCGCAAAAAATTTGATTGTTCATATTTATCTCCTTTCCTATCTGGTAAATTATTACCCTATTGTATATATATTTTTCAAACTCGGAAATATGTTTATAAAATATGCCAATAATATAAACAAAATATTGTGAGGGGATAATATGTCAAAAAAATTAAAAAATGCTATTGCAAAAAAAATAATAAAAGTAACAGATAATAATATTGATGATGAAGAACTTATCCACGCTTTACTGGAAGATGAAATTTATGTAAATCCGGAAATTGATGATATAACTTTTGGCGACAAAGCTGCCGATATGCTGGCAAAATTTGCAGGCTCGTGGACATTTATAATTTGTTTTTCTCTTTTTCTTATAGGGTGGATAGTCCTTAATATTTATTTTATCTACAATCCTTTTGACCCATATCCATTTATTTTGTTAAATCTTATTTTGTCTTGTCTTGCATCTATACAAGCTCCACTTATTATGATGAGCCAAAACCGACAAGAAGAAAAAGACCGTAGGCGCAGTGAAAGCGATTATAAAACAAATCTTAAAGCAGAAATTATAATAGAAGATATGCACTATAAACTTGATAAAATTCTGCAACAAAATGAAATAATTATGAGCAACTTTGATAAAAACAAAACAATTATTGAAAAAAATAAGTAAATAGGTTATGATAAATTAGTATAATAATGGATATAAAGGAGAAAAATAATATGGCAAATATTTGGCATGATATAAAACCAACCAGAATTAACGCTGATGATTTTATTGCTGTTATCGAAATTGAAAAAGGCTCCAAAAACAAATATGAACTTGATAAAGAAACAGGTCACATCATTTTGGATAGAATTCTTCACACATCAACACACTACCCTGCAAACTACGGATTTATTCCTCGCACATACGCAGATGACGGTGACCCACTTGATGTTCTTGTTCTTTGTAGTGAAAACATCATTCCTTTGAGTCTTGTTAGAGTATACCCAATTGGTGTTATCACAATGTTAGATGGTGGTAAACTTGACGAAAAAATTATCGCTATTCCTTTTGATGACCCTAACTACAACACATACAAAGATATAAGCGAATTACCAAAACATATCACTGATGAAATGGGTCACTTCTTCACAGTTTACAAAAGCCTTGAAAACAAAGAAACTATCGTAAACGAAGCTATGGACGCAGAAGCAGCAAAAGACATTATCAATAAATGTCGTGAATCATATATCGAAAGATACTGCAAATAATTTATAAATAGTAAAGCAGCGTATAAACTACGCTGCTTTTTCAATAAAAATGGACACTATCGTAATGATAGTGTCCATTTCATATTTAAAATTATTCTTCTACTGTTGAAGAAATATACAATTCATCAAGTTGTTTTTGTTCAATAAAGTCAGGGCAACCAGACATAAGCTCACCTGAGTTCTGTACTTTTGGAAACGCAATAACATCACGAATACTGTCTTTACCTGCCATAAGCATACAAAGTCTATCAAGACCGTATGCCATACCACCATGTGGTGGTGCGCCATATCTATAAGCTTCAACAAGGAAACCAAAACTTTCTTGAATTCTTTCTTCTGTAAATCCAAGAGTTTTAAACATTTTTTGTTGAAGCTCCGGATTTGTTATACGAATAGAACCACCACCAAGTTCAACACCGTTAAGAATCATATCATAAGCTTTTGCGTGACATCTTGCTGGGTCTGTTTCAAGATATTGAATATCTTCTTCTTTTGGCATTGTAAATGGGTGATGTTTTGCAACAAGACGATGTTCTTCTTCATCATACTCAAAGAGTGGGAAATCTGTAACCCAAAGGAAATTAAACTGTTTTGGGTCATAAAGATTAAATTTCTTTGCAATATCAAGACGCAAAGCACCAAGTGATGCATATACAACATCCATATTATCACTTGCAACAACAAGGATAACGTCACCTTTTTCAGCTTGTGCCAAAGCCCTTACTGCACTAATTTCTTCTGCCGTAAGGAATTTTTCAAAGCTAGATGTTTCGTTGTCTGCTGTAAGTCTTGTATAAGCAAGACCTTTTGCACCATATGTTTTTACAACTTCTGTAAGTTTATCAATTTCTTTTCTTGTAAGCTTATCTGCAAGGCCTTTTGCGTTAATACATCTTACACTGCCACCACCTTCAATTGCAGATTTAAACACTACAAAATCAGTATTTTTAACTGCTTGTGTAATATCTACAAGTTCAAGGCCAAATCTTGTATCTGGTTTATCAACACCAAAACGGTCCATAGCTTCGCTGTATTTCATTCTTGGAAATGGTGTTTGAACATCAACACCAAGAATATTTTTAAATACTCTTTTTACAAGACCTTCGTTCATTGTCTGCACATCAATTTCATCAACATAAGCCATTTCAACGTCAATCTGTGTAAATTCAGGCTGACGGTCAGCACGCAAATCTTCGTCACGGAAACAACGAGCAATCTGTATATATCTATCGTAACCAGACAACATTAAAAGCTGTTTATAAAGCTGTGGAGACTGTGGCAAAGCAAAGAATTTACCTGGCTGAACACGAGATGGAACAACATAGTCTCTTGCACCTTCCGGAGTAGATTTCATGAGAACAGGTGTTTCAATTTCAATAAAATCATTTTCATCAAAATAGTTTCTTACTTCTCTAACGATTTTATGACGAACAACAAGACCTTCATTCATTTTGCTTCTTCTCAGGTCAAGGTATCTATATTTAAGTCTAAGCTCGTCCTTAACATTGATGTCATCTTTTATTTCAAATGGAGTTGTCTCTGATTTAGAAAGAATTCTAAGTTCAGAAACTTTTATTTCTATCATACCTGTTGGTATATTTGGATTTGATTTTTCACGAAGCACAACTTCACCTTGTGCCATAATAACAAATTCAGTTCTGAGTATTTTTGCTTTTTCTAATGTTGCATCATCGCAATCTGTGCCAAAATTAAGCTGAATAACCCCTTTTGTATCTCTAACATCACAGAACACAACTGCACCAAGGTCTCTTACCTTTGCAACATAACCCGCTACTGTAACTTGCTGTCCAACACTTGTTTGGTTCAAAGCTGTTGAATAGTGGGTTCTTCTTAAATTACCCATTGATTCCATAAAAAAACCTCTCTTATTAACTGTAAATTTGTTTTTATTGTAAAGTTTTGCTTTTGCAATACAACATCTTTATAAAAACATATTTTATATTATTTTACTATTATACTATTAAAAATAAGAGGTATCAAGCTTTTTAAGCCTAATACCTCTTAAAAGATAATAATTATATTTTAAATATCATCTTTAACAGCCCTTTAAAAATTTTTGGGCTTCTAACAACAACAACTTTCACAAACACCACTCCTTGATTTATTATATGTTATCTTAGAGTATGTGTGCATTATTTTATTTTTTAAGATTATCTTTAACCATTTTTACTTCTGTAAAACTCTTTTGCAATTGTTCTTGGGTTTGCAAAAGAATAGTATCACAATATTTTGTAACTGTACTTTTAAGCTGTTGTGCTTGTGTATGAGCAGACCGAGTTATTTCTTTAGCTTTTTCGTTTGCTTTTAAAACAATTTCTTCTCTATCAACAAGATGACGAGCTCTTTCCTCAGCACGACGAACAATTTCTTCTGCTTCCTTATGAGCTTTTGCCATAATTTGTGCTTTATCTTGTGCAATTGCTTTTGCCTGCAAAATTTCCTGAGGCAAATTTATTCTAATATCATCAATAATATCTCTTGCTTGGTCAACATCAACAACTTTTTTGCCACCCATAAGTGGAATTGGAACATTCATTCCTTCTTCAAGAACTTCTTCCAAAGCATCAATCATACTTTCAACTGAAATAGCCATAATCTATATCTCCTTTACCATTTTTTCTATAAGTTCATCTTTTATCTCTTTTGGAACAAACTGCCCTATATCTCCGCCAAAGTTTGCAACTTGTCTTACAATAGTAGATGAAAGATACATATGTTCCTGATTTGTAACCATAAACAATGTTTCCAAATGAGGATTAAGTTTTTTATTTATAAGTGCCTGCTGAAATTCATATTCAAAATCTGTAACAGCTCTAAGTCCTTTAACCAATGTGCAAGCATTTTTTTGTGCTGCATAATCAGCAATAAGACCTGAATAACTTTCAACTTCCAAGTTATCTATATGTGCACAACTTTGTTTTATCATTTCAACTCTTTCTTCTGTTGAAAAAGTTGGAACTTTGGTTGGATTAACCATAACAACAGCATAAACTTTATCAAAAAGCTTGCTTGTTCTCTCTATTATATCAACATGACCTTTTGTTATTGGGTCGAAACTGCCTGGACAGATAGCTACTCTCATGCTATAACTCCTTTTGAAATTTTGTAACTAAAACTTTACCATACTTATATTGTTTTACAACTTTAAGACCAGAAATTTCCTGTGGCTTATATCCAAGTTCACTTTCAGCTATTATTATACCATTATCAGACAACACTTCGCAAACATTTGGTAAAATTTCATCCAAAATTCCCATGTTATAAGGTGGGTCAAGAAAAACTAAGTCAAATTTATCTTTACTTGTGCGTAAAAAGTCTTTTGAGTCCATATTTACAACACGACATTTATCAAACAAGCCACAGCTTTTAAGATTTTTTGTTGTAACATCAATTGCTTTTGGTGCTTTATCAACAAATACACCAAAACTTGCTCCTCTGGATAAGCATTCTATCCCCATTTGTCCTGTGCCAGAAAATAAATCAAGCACATTTGCACCTGGAACAATAAATTGAATTGATGAAAACACACCCTCTTTAACTCTGTCTATTGTTGGTCTTGTGTCCATTCCCTCAACAGCTAAAAGTGGTTTATTTCTTGCTGTACCGCTTATAACTCTCATATAAAAATCCTCTTTATTTTTTTAAAGGTTAAAATACCTATATATATTTTCAGCGTCTTTTTCGCTTATGCCTTCAGCTTCTTTAAGCTGTTCAGGTGTAAGCTGTTTTATTGCTGATAATGTTTTAAATGTTCTCATAAGGCTTTCTGCCTTTTTCTCTCCTATGCCACTTATTTTTGTAAGTGTAACTGCATAAGATTTTGTCTTTTGTGTTTTTCTTTGATATTCAATAGAAAACCTATGCACCTCATCTTGAATTTCAGTTATAAATTTAAAAATACCTTTATGCATGGCAATAGCTATTTCGCCATCTTTTGAAACAAGTGCTCTTGTACGGTGCTTTGAATCCTTAACCATACCGAAAATCGGAACATCTTCAAAGCTTGTCCCTTTAACAACATGCAAAATTGCCGATAAATGACCTTTACCACCATCAAGTAGTATAACATCAGGTTTAACCCCAAACTGCCCTTTATCCCTCATGTCATAGCGATTTATTCTTCTTGTTATAACCTCCTGCATAGAAGCGTAGTCATCTGTACCGGCAACGGTATTTATTTTAAATTTTCTATACCCTGCCTTATATGGTTTACCATTATTAAAAACAACCATTCCGGCAACACTTGTACCATCGCCCCAGTTAGAGATATCGTAACTTTCAATATTAATCGGAGGCTTTTCAAGTCCAAGTAATGCGCTTAATTCATCAAGAAAACGCTCTGTTTTGTCAAGTCTGCCACTTTCTCTTGCCAAACGCTCAACAGCATTTGTATATGCCATTTTTATTATTTTTGTATTATCGCCCTTTTGGGCTATCTGTATATTAACTTTTGTTTTTGTCTGCTTTTGTATATATTCAAGAATAGCTGTATCTTGTGGCAATTCATCAAGATAAATATTTTTTGGTGGCATTTCTCTTGAATAAAATTGTAAAAGAAAACTCGTTCTCACTTCGTTATCATCTGTTTCGCCAAAAAAAACATGTTCTTTTTTATCAACAAGTCTGCCTCTTCTATAACGCAAAACACTTACAACACTGTTGCTTCCACCGCAAGCAACTGCTATAAAATCATGATTATCAAGTGACTTATTAACAACATTTTGACCTTGTGCAAGCTTTTGTATTGCTATAATTTGGTCACGAAGAACTGCTGCCTTTTCAAAATCAAGATTTTCACTGCAAGCTTCCATATTTTCAGTCAGTGTTTTTATTATTTTATCGGTATCTTGGCTTATAAATTTAGTAGCATTATTTATAATTTCTGCATAATCTTGTTTTGATATTTTACCAGTGCATACACCCATACATTTTTTTATATGATAATTAAGACAAGGTCTTTCTTTTCTAAAATCTCTTGGAAACTGTTTTGAGCAAGTTGGAAGTTTAAATATCTGTTGTGTGGTGCTTACCATTTCTCTTACTGCAAATCCGGACATATATGGCCCTAAAAATTTACCACTATCGTCAACTTGAAATTCTGCAGTAATTCTTGGATAATCTTCCTTTGAAATTTTGATAAAATTATATCCTTTATCATCTTTAAGCAATATATTATACTTTGGAGAATGTTGCTTTATAAGTGAACATTCAAGCGTTAAAGCTTCAAATTCGCTATTAGTTACAATTACATCAAATGAAAAAGCGTTTTCCACCATTTTTGTAACTTTTGCATCATGAACAGAGCCAGGATGAAAATACTGGCTTACACGATTTATAAGACTTTTAGCCTTACCAATATAAATAATTTCGTCCTTTTTGTTGCGTATTATATATACGCCCGGAAGTTTTGGCAATGTTTTTGCCTTACGAAAAAGTTCTTGTTTTGTCATATATCCTCTTAACTAAAAAACACCGCCTTAAAATAAAGGCGGTGTTATGGTTTGTTAATTAGTCACTGAAACCAGAATTTACAAGTTTTACCAATGATTCAACAGCAACTTCTTCATCCTGTCCGTCTGCAATAACGCGGATTGTTGTGCCGCCTACAATTCCCAAAGACAAAACGCCCAAAAGGCTTTTTGCATTAACTCTTCTTTCTTCTTTTTCTACCCAAATTGATGATTTAAATTCGTTAGCTTTTTGAATAAAAAATGTTGCTGGTCGAGCATGCAATCCAACTTGATTTTCTACTGTTACATCTTTATAAAACATGATATATATCTCCTCATATATAATTATAATAAATCCAAATTGATACGCTCTTATGATATAACAATTGATATAAATAGTCAACTAAATTTGTTTAAAATTTATGTTATTCACATAGTTTTAATTAGTTTTTCGCACAAAAATTGTGCATTTTAACTATTATTTTTCAACATAATTGTTATAAATAAATAATTTATTTTTTTCTACTTTTTTCTTGCAAATAATTGTTTTCTATATACTTTTTATACATATCCGGTCGTTTATTTTTTGTACGTTCCAATGCATCATTAAAACGATATTCTTTGATGTTTTTTTCGTGTCCGCTTAACAGCACATCTGGCACTTTTCTGCCCATCCACTCGTATGGTCTTGTATATTGAGCGTGTTCCAAAAGTCCATTGTAATGGCTTTCTTCCATAAATCCTTCACTGCTTTTAAGAACACCTTCACACATACGGCTTACTGCATCTGTTATAACCAATGCAGGCAATTCTCCACCTGTAAGAACAAAATCTCCTATGGAGATTTCCATATCGGCAATTTCTTCAATAACTCTTTCGTCCATACCTTCATAATGTCCGCAAACAATAGTTATATTTTCTTTCTTACTAAGCTCAATAGCTAAATCTTGATTAAACACTTTTCCAGCTGCTGTTGTAAAAATTACAAATGGTTTTGATGAGCTTGCATTTTCAATGGCTTTACAACAATCATAAATAGGTTGTGTTTGCATAACCATGCCATGTCCTCCACCATATGGAGTATCGTCAACATTCTTATGCTTATTCAATGTATAATCTCTTATATTATATACTTGAACATCAATTTTACCTGCTGCTTTTGCACGACCTATAATGCTTGTATTTATAACTGTTTCGCACATTTGGGGAAACAAAGTAGCAATATTAATCCTCACTGAACATTCCCTCTATAACTTTTACTTTGATTTGTTTTGCTTCTATATCTGTTGATACAAGAAATTCATCAACAGCCGGAAACATATATTCTTTTCCATTTTTATCCTTTATTGTATATACATCACTTGCACCAAAATTATCAACAGCTATAACTTCTCCAATTTCTTCGCTTGTTTCATCATTGATAACTGTACAACCAATAAGGTCTTCTATAAAATAAGTACCTTCTTCAAGTTCAATTTCATCACGGTCAATATATACTATTTTACCAATATAATTTCTTGCCATTTCAACAGTATCAACACCTTCAAACTTAATTATTACCATATTTTTATGGCATCTTACCTGCTCAGCATTCATTGCTTGAAAATGCATTTTATTTTTTTGAATATAAAAACGGTCAAATTCTTCCAAAAATTCAGGATAATCTGCCCAAGGATAAACCTTAACTTCTCCTTTTATTCCGTGTACAGAAACAATTTCACCAGTTTGAATATAATTCATACTAATACCTCTTAATATAACCTTAAAATATAATTATTCAATACAAGTATAACATTTATTTGTTGTATTTTGCAAATAATTATATGAACTTATTTTTCTTCTTCTGCATATTATATTAAACAGAAGGATTGCGAACATTTGTTCATAATCTGACACATACACAAATATAATTTAAAGGAGAAGATTACATTGAGAAATTTTTTCACACAAACAGAAACAAATGGTAGAGACCAAATAACAAATACTGCATCTGTTCAAGGCTATTATGTAAGTATGCCAGGTGGCGACCCTATCAGAGTAACAGATGAAGACTCTGTTTCTATAAACTGTATTTTTGCAGATATAGAGAAAGAAGCAGATAAAGATAATGTAAATCCAGGAGACAGAATTAAATACACAATTACATTTAAAAATATGTCTAATACAGAAATGTATAATGTAAAAATTGTTGATGACTTGCCATCAAGCTTATATCTTATTGATTCAAGCATAGTCCCTGCTCCACAATCAGGTGAAACTCTTGCAAGTGGTATTTCTGTGGGTTCTGTTTCTCCTAATCAGGAAAAAACTCTTACATTTTCTGCTATTGTAAACCAGAGTGTTACCAATGATATTGTAAACCGTGCCTATGCTGATTTTGAATTTAGAGACCAAAGCGGAGAATTTCATTCTGCATCAACACATATAACAAGTGTTACAACAACTGTTGGTGATGACGATGAGGTAAGTATTGAAAAAACAGCTGATAAAGATTATATTACACATGATGGTGAAGAAATTCAGTTTACATTAACTGTATCCAACAACTCTCGTTACACTATCGAAGATGTTGTAGTAACAGATATTTTACCTTCCGGTCTTAAATATCTTGAAAATTCAACTATCATCAATAACAACCCACCTATCAACTCAAACCCAGCAGGTGGTATTTACTTTGGTACAATGCCTCGTGGCAGCATATATACAGTAAAATTCTCAGCAACTGTTGATTTATAAAAATTAGCTGCTGATTTATAAAAAATAAAATAATATAAAATAAAAAGGTGCTATATGGAAAATTATACTAACATCGCCAAACTAAGCTATACAATAAATTGTGTTAACAAAACAATAGAAAGTAATCCATGTATTGTATATTATGATAAATGCAATGATAATATTGCTGACATAATATCCGGAGAAATAACCTGTGGTATCAGCCGTAAAAAGTGGAAACTTTATGTTATTGAAGACCAAAGCAACTGGATATGTCATTGTATAAGCGGAAACACAAATGACAAATTTTCTTTTGACATTGAACCAAATAAACAGTATAGACTAAAATTTGTATGTCAAAAAGGTTGTTGTCTATATATTGATAATTCATCTCAAAAAAGAATAAGTCAAATTGGTTTTAAGCAAGTATAGCACCAATAAACGCCATTCATATCGCCTGTAAATTTTTATATAACTAAAAAAACCTTGTAAAAGCCATAAAACTTTTACAAGGTTTTTTATTAGTCTATTTCTACAATTACTTTTTCGCCCGCTCTTGTAGCAGCAGCTCTCATAACTGTACGGATAGCTTTTGCAATTCTACCCTGTTTTCCGATAACTCTACCCATATCTTCAGATGCAACGGAAAGATGAAATACAATAGCACCATCTTCGTTTTTGTCACCGCCTGTAACGGATACAGCATCTTTATTTTCAACAAGGCCTTTTGCAATATTGATTAACAATTGCTCCATTACAGCCTCCGATAAATTAGATTATGTTATTTTTCTTCAAAAGAACTTTAACTGTATCTGTTGGTTGAGCACCTGTAGCAATCCATTTTTTTGCTTTTTCAGCATCAATTGAGAACATTGCTGGTTCTTTAGTTGGGTCATAAGTACCGATTTCTTCGATAAATCTACCATCTCTTGGGAATCTTGAATCTGCAACAACTACTCTGTAAAAAGGAGCTTTTTTAGCACCCATGCGGCGAAGTCTGATTTTAACTGCCATTTTAATTTCCTCCAAATAATATTGATTATAATTTTATTTTAATATATATATTAACTGTGAATTTAACAGATAATACCTGAGAATTACATACCTCTCATCATTCTTGCGAATGCCTTAGGATTTTTTGTAACCTGTTTCATCATTTTCTGCATCTGCTCAAACTGTTTAAGCAAACGGTTTACTTCTGGAACTGTTGTTCCGGAACCCGCAGCAATTCTTCTTTTGCGTTTTGGGTCGATGATAGAAGGTTTTTCTCTTTCTTTTTTAGTCATAGAGTTGATAATAGCTTCTACTCTCTTTAATTCCTTTTCAGCTTTTTCTTCGTCTTCACTTTTAAGTGAGCCAGCACCAGGAATCATGGAAAGCATACTGCTTATACCACCCATTTTATTAACTTGTTTTAACTGTTCAAGCATATCGTTCAAATCAAATTTATTGTTTTTGAACTTTTCTGCTGTTCTCTTGCTTGTTTCTTCATCAGCAACTTCAGCAGCTTTTTCTATAAGAGAGAGCATATCGCCCATACCTAAGATACGGCTTGCCATTCTATCTGGGTGAAATACTTCAAGGTCATCAAGTTTTTCACCAGTACCAATGAATTTAATTGGTTTTCCTGTAACTGCTTTAACGCTAAGCGCTGAACCACCACGAGTGTCACCATCAAGTTTTGTAACAATTACGCCATCAAGACCAATTTTTTCGTTAAATTCTTTTGCAACATTTACAGCATCTTGACCTGCCATTGCGTCAATAACAAGCAAAGTTTCAGTTACATCAATTGTTTCTTTGATATTTTGCAACTCTTCCATAAGTTGACTATCAATATGAAGACGACCTGCTGTATCCAAAATAAGAATGTCGTTACCGTAATCTCTTGCTTGGTTATAAGCTTTTTTAGCAATTACCGGTGGGTCTGTTTTACCAAGTTGAAAAACAGGTACACCTGCTTGACCGGCAACAATTTCAAGCTGTTCAATAGCAGCTGGACGATAAATATCCAAAGCAGCTATCAAAGGTCTGTGACCTTCTTTTGCAAACATTTTAGCAAGTTTTGCACAGTGTGTTGTTTTACCAGCACCCTGCAAACCACACATCATAATAACAGTTGGACCTTTATTTGCAAATTTAATTCTCTGATTTTCAGGTCCCATAAGAGTTGTAAGCTCTTCATTTACTATTTTTATAACCTGCTGAGCTGGTGTAAGGCTGCTCATAACTTCTGCGCCCATAGCTCTTTCGCTCACTGTGTTTATAAAGTTTTTAGCTACTGTAATATTTACGTCAGCTTCCAAAAGAGCAATACGCACTTCTCTCATTGCAAGTTTTATATCTTGCTCTGTAAGTTTACCTTTACTTCTAAGTTTTTTAAAAGCTCCGGCAAGTTTCTGGCTTAAACTTTCAAATGCCATACTAGCCCTCCTGTTCCGATAAGTCGTTAATTATGTTCATAATATCATTAGCTGATTTTGTTATATCATCATTAGTTGTATATGAAGCTGAATTGTAATACGCAATGTTCTGAGCATAAGTTTTAATTTTGTTCATACCTTCCATAAGAGAATGATATTTTTCAGCAAAACCTACTTGAATTTCCAACTCAGTGAGAACATTTTCTCCTCTTTTGATTGCATCTCTTACACCTTGGCG
Organism: Oscillospiraceae bacterium; assembly: GCA_020024155.1. Classification (GTDB taxonomy): domain Bacteria; phylum Bacillota; class Clostridia; order Oscillospirales; family Ruminococcaceae; genus RGIG3102. Next base: position 20,791 of record JAHHUE010000023.1, read on the forward strand.
TGTAATTCCAAAGTTATCAGCAATTTCTGAAAGTGAAAGGTCCATATTATAATATTGTTGCATCATATCTCTCTGCTTTTCTGTTAAAACATTACCATAAAAATCCAGTAAATATGACATCTCCAAATTCTTTGACATGTCCCTCTTCCTTTCTGTAAAGTTTTTTTGCTTTACACGACTTTTATATTATATTGTATGTAACTTTATTTGTCAACACTTTTTATGTTATTTTGCATAAAGTTTTATCAGAATATTCTACAAAACAAGCTGTTTTATTCTATATATATTACAATATATTACAAATTTATAATTAAAATTTAATAATATACTAAAATAATCTTTATTTTTTTATAGCTTTATGTTATACTGCAAAGGTTATATAATCATTAAAATAACAAAAGAGGATAACTCATGTATACATATCACATCTTTTATAATCACTTATCAAGAAGTAATAATGGAGAAAAAGAAGCACATAGGCTTGATAATATTTTAAAAGGTAACACTCTATACTATTATAACTCTGACGATATTACTGACTATAAATCTTTTTTTGACAATATCCCTATTGACGATAAAATAATTATTTCTGGTGGCGATGGTACTCTTAATTTCTTTGTAAACAGTATTGACCCTGCCCAGATAAAACAAGATATTTTATTTTTTGTTGCCGGAAGTGGAAACGATTTTGCTCATGACCTTGGCCGTAAAAAGTATTCTTATCCATTAAGCATTAAACAATATATTGTAAACTTACCAGTTACAACAGTTAACGGAGTGCAAAAAAGATTTTTTGACAGCACTTCATTGGGTGTAGACGCCTATGTTTGTGTTGAAGCAAACAGACTTAAATCTATTGGTAAAAAGCATATAAATTATGGCCTTATTGCATTAAAAAGTATTCTGTTTAATTATAGCACTCGTGATGCAGTGGTTATAGAAAATGGTCGTGAACATCATTTTAAAAATGTTGTTCTTGCTATTACTAATAAAGGTAAATCTTTTGGTGGTGGTATAAAAATTGCACCAAACCAAAATAGAAACAGTGAAGATTTAACTTTAATTATTGCACATGGTTTGCCCCCTATAAAAGCAGTATACCTATTTGCAAATATCTTTTTGGGCAAACATTTAAGATTTAAAGACCATGTTTGTGTTTTTACAGGAAAAAACTTTTCTGTAAAATTTTCAGAGCCAACACCTATACAAATTGATGGTGAAACAATGCAAAACATAACAGAATATTCTGTATCAGCTGAAACAAAAGAAAAAGTAACAAAATAAAAAGAGAGAAGATTTACATCTTCTCTCTTTTTATTTTTAATTTATTATTACATCATAGACAATGCTGCTATAATCACTGAAGCATATAGAAATGAAATAGCAATTGATAAAACAGCTGAAATAACCATTATCACAATAACAGCTGTCAGATTTACGCCACCTTTTTTAAGTATAAACATTTCTTTGTTTGATGCATCCATCGTATTTGCCTCTTTTGAAATACCTTCAAGATGGTTCATATATATGTAGTTACCAAATATACCAAGCACAATATAGAATGCAAATGATAAATATGAACTTATGTATGATAATCCACCAGCAACAAAGAATGTCAAAACTGCGTATAGATACATTTTACGGTAAACAAACCACATTGCTGAGAAAAGGAATGCACCCCAGTTCCAAGATGTTTTCTTTCCTGTTTGTTTCATAATTTTAAATTTCGGAACATAGTATTCTTGTTTTTTCCCAATCAATCGTTCTATATCATAATCCAAAAGCATTTCTGAATTTGAATTTGAATTTGAACCTGAACCTGTTGTTGCTTCTCCAACTTTCTGTCCACAAGCTATGCAAAAAGTTGCATCATCTTTAATTTCTTTTCCACAATTTAAACAAAACATTAAGTAATAACTCCTTTAACTTTAATCTAATTTTTTTCATAATATCACATCCCTCGACCCTTTTTTGAATAGCTGTCACTTATACACACCTGACGCTGCCGACGGGTAGCCTTGTGTAGTTCCCGGTGGCCGCCGGATCGTCAAAAAAGGTCTGGGCGAGGCGGTTTGTACACAGCTGAGCGAAAAGG
>JAHHUE010000024.1 GCA_020024155.1 Oscillospiraceae bacterium
CAATTTATCATGAACAGCTTGTCTTTTTTCATGGTATTCTTGCTTTTCTCTCTTTATTTCATCTCAAGTAACAAAACTATGCACTGTATTCTCTCTTGCTTTTATCTCTGTTTCTTCATTTGGTTTGTACACAAAAAACAACACAGCCAAACATATTATAGCAACTATTATATATTTTAATTTCGTAATTCTTTCTACAATATTATAATATTTATACAGGTAATATTAACATATTTTGTATAAAAATATACTATTGTCCCATAAAGTAAAATCTATTTTACACATAAAACAGAGGCCAAAGACCTCTGTTTTGGTGCAGATGAAGGGACTTGCGTCTGCTTCGGCTTTCGCCTTGCATTCTGTCTGGCTTCGCTTGGTACGCTCAGCTCTTCCAGCTAAAAACAGTGTACCACACTGTTTTCTTTACGCTGTAACCCTCTCGGGTTCAAGCCCCCCCTTTTTATAAATAAAAAACAGAGGTCAAAGACCTCTGTTTTGGTGCAGATGAAGGGACTTGAACCCACACGGTGTTGCCACCACTAGAACCTGAATCTAGCGCGTCTGCCTATTCCGCCACATCTGCATATTAACTTATCGCAAATAGCTTTTTGCTAAATCCGTAAGTTATATTTTATCTTATATTTAATTTTTCGTCAAGTAAATTTTATGACGATAAATATTATAAATATGTAATATTTTATTTTAATAATAAAACAAAGAGTATTATTTAACTCCTTGTTTGTATTACAAATAGTATAATTATTTTCTTATTTTATCTCTTACAGCTTTAAAGCCTTCAACATTATTAAATAAATATTCTCCGATAAGCTGCATCATTTCAAAGTCTTCTTCACTGTCAATATCAAGAACAGCTGTATCTTTCATTTGATAAGCCATACAAGTTGTGTCCCAAAGTATACCTGTTTTGTTTTCACGCAAAAAGTCTGTTTCAAAAACATAAATAGATGCGTTAAGGTCATATATTGCCGGTGCTTGTTGACGGGCTGTAAATGTGACCTCTTCAATAACTTTTGTTACTGTGCCATCTTTTTCTGCTTTAACCATATTAAAATATGGGTTTCTACGGCTTGGACAAACAGAAAAAACAAGACCTGCATTTTTGTTTTTAAGTTTTTCTTCGTATGCTCCCAAAACATCGTGAATCTGTCTTAACGGACTTGTAATATCAAGGTCTATAAGATAATCGTAAAATTTTCTCTGTGTGCGTTCCATATATTCAAGACTATGCTGAAATACTGCCATTTTGGGCACAATATCGCCACAAAGCTCTTCTGGTCTTTGAATAATATATGTTTCCGGATATTTTTCTCCAACAAGCTTAATAAGTTCTTGGCTGTCTGTGTTAAGGCATATATCAACTTCTGCGTCTTCAACTCTTTCTTTAAAGTCAAAAGCAGAGCAAAGTGTATAGTAGCAAAGTGGTTTATCCAAAAAAACTTTAAGATTTTTATTTTTAAATCCTTTACTGCCTGCACGGCCACAAATTGTTATAAGAATTTTTTTCATTTTAAATCTCCTTACCAAGTGTCAAAGCAAGAACTTTATTTGCTTTTTCTGGTGTATTGATATTTTCTGCTTTGCCCTGCATAATATCAAGAACATTATTTATTTCACGCACAAACCTCATATTTGCGTCTTCTGTGCAATCTATAACTGTGCCGTCCGCCAAAGTTACAGTACCTGCGCCAAAATCTGCCACTATTGTTCCTTCTTTTGTAAACACTTCGCAAGTTCTGCGATATGTTCTGCCAAAATAATCAAGATGAACTTCACAAAGTTTGTCTTTGTATCTTGCAATGTAAACGCTCAAATCGTCACTGTCAATTTCAAGATGACTGTATGTGCCTTTAAAATTATAGCTTTCAATTGGAAAACCAAACAAGTCAACCATATAATCAAGCTCGTGGATAAGGTCAATTGTAACACCACCACCCATTGCTCTTATTGCAGAATAAACCTTGCGATAATCAGCATTTGGGCGCCACTGTGGCAAATAACTTGAACAAATAATTCTTACACTGTAAGACGGAATATCTTTTATAACCTCTTTAAGTTTCATATATGCGCCACAATATCTCATTGGTGCAGCAACATAGGCATTTTTATCTGTGAGATTAAGCTCTGCAAGAGAGTATGTGCAGTCTTCAAATATCGGTTTTTCTATAAAGAAAAAATTTGCTTTTCCAACAAGGTCTTTAATTGCACTATGGTGCAAATTTGTAGGGTTTGTGATAAAAGCAAGGTCGTACACAGTGTCATCAAGCTTTGTAATTTGATTTTGTATCAAAGACTGTGTTTCCTGCGCAAGCTCTCTAAGACTGCTTCTAAGGGCAGTTACTTCAAGGCTGATATTTCTCTCTTTGCAAACTGCTGTTAAATTTTTAAGATGTCTTGTACCGATTGACCCGATACCAACAAATAAAACTTTCATTATTCTATACCCTCAATTTTGTTCATTACACTGATTGTATAAAGGTCTTTTTCAAATGAGTATTTTGGTTGTTCTGTGCCTTTTACAACATTTAAAAAGTTCTGCATTTCGTCAACATAAGCATTTTCAACAATATTATCGGAATAACGGTTGTCGTGCTCAAAAGTTGTATATGTGTTTACAAATTCTTTTTCCTTAGTTTCGTTGTTAAATTTGTAAAGTGCTTTTGGATTGCCCTCCCAGAAAAGATGCAAGCTTTCTCCGTAAACTTCCAGATTTCTTACTGCTTTTGGACAAACAACATCAACACACAATACACCTTTTACGCCACTTTCGTGTGTGATTGTAACAAAAAATCTGTCTGGAAAATCAACATCAAGGTCAGATAGGTTATCTGCTGTGCTGAAAACGCTTTCCACCTTGCCAAAAGTTTCGATAAGCCAAGGCATTTCTATGCCAAAAATTTCTCTGCAACCGTTTGTGCGTTTGTTGCCAACAAAAAAGTTTTTATAGCTTTCCCAAGGGTGCCAGTCCGGAAGATACTGACCAATATGGTAAATGTAGCTTACCGGTTTATTAAACTTTTTAACTTCATCCATAATAAAGTTTATTTCGCCACGATAAAGCATTGTGCTTGAAAGGAAAAGCACTGTATTATTTTCTTTTGCCATAGCCATAAGTTCTTCATAGCCGTCATTTACTAAGTTAAGTTCTGTAAATGAGTTTATTTTATAGCTTAAAAGGCTTTTCAAAATAGCGTGATGACTGAGTGGTGCTGTGCAAACAAATGCAATATCAGGGTTTTCTTTCGCTGCGTCATCTATGGAAGAAAAAACTTTATGACCCATTTGAGCAACTTCTTCTCTTCTTTCTTCTGACATATCAACACCGATAATTTGGATAGATGCGTCAATACCTTTTAAAAGTCTTATTCTTCTTTTGCCCATAGAGCCAAGGCCAACTATTAAAGCTTTCATAATTATTTTTCTCCATCATAAAATATTTTTACTGTATTTTTATCGGAAGATAAATATTCCGAAATTTTTGCAACAATTTCTTTGCTTGGAACACAACCGTTATCGTAAGGGCTTTTTGCAGTATCTGCCAAAGCTTTAAACTCTTTGGAAACTGCCTTTTGCAAACCTTTTAAAATGTCATCTTTATTTGTTTTTGTGCAGATAACATTTTCTGCAATATAGCGTCCTTTTTGTCTGTCACCAATATTTACACAAGGCACTTTAAATGTTGGGGTTTCCACAACACCACTTGACGAATTGCCCACAACAACAGCAGCAATGCTCATAGCAGAAAGGTATCTTTTTAGTCCAAGTGAGAAAAATGCTTTTGCACGATGACTGTTTTTACTGCAATAATCATCAATCATTTTATTGATAATTTCTCCCCCTGCGTCCGCATTGGATTTTGTAAAAATAAGGTTATATCCTTCCATTTTATCCAGTGCATAAAAAAGGTTATTCATATCTTCCTTTGGACTTGTGCTTTTCTGTGTTTCTGGATGATAAGTTATAAGAAAAAACGGTGTAAGATTATTAACTTCAAGGCTTTGCTCCAATTCTTGCTGTGTCATAAGAGAAATATTTTTTATATTTTCATCTCCAAGACCACCAACATTAAAAACTGTATTTGGGTGCTGACCAAGTCTTAACAGTCTTTGGTAACTATCTTTACAAGACGGAAAATGGATATTGCTCATAGCAGTTATACAGTGGCGATAAAAATCGTCCTTTGCACCAACTGTAACATCTCCTCCACTGATATGTGCAATTGGAACAGAAAGTGCACTTGCAGCTGTGCATACTGCAAAAATCTCGTATCTGTCACCAAGAACAAGCAATAAATCAGGCTTGTCCTGAGCAAAAATATCTGTAAACTGCTGTACAGTATATGCAATTGTTTTTGCAACAGACAGCTCATCATTACCAAATTTTAATATATCAATTTTATACTTTGGTTCAAAACCGTCTTTTCTTATTTCTTCAATTGTGTTTCCGTATTCCTGCTTTAAGTGTGTACCGGTTGCAACAATAACCAAATCTATATTTTGTTCCTTTTCAAGACGCTTTATAACCGGTCTTAATAATCCATAATCTGCTCTTGTGGAAGTTACAACAAAAACTTTTTTCATAAAAATCCTTATATATTTATTATCTATTTTATATAACACAACAAAGGCAAAGTACTTTGCCTTTGCTTTTTTAATTATAATTCTATAAGCTCATCAAGAGAGAAATCTCTCTTTGCTGTTTTGCCAAGCACATCATACCATTTCATTGGGCTTATGCCGTTGCCCGGGCGTTTAACTGTGAGATTTTCTTCTGTAAATGTTTCCCCTGCTTTAATTTCCACCTTTGCAACAATGCTTTTTCTTGCAACAGATTTATTTTTTGCCTCGCTTGCAGTAACTGTTTTAACACCGCTGCCCAAAACTTTTTCTGTGTTGCGAATAGCTTTTACCAAAGCACAAAGCTCATCAGGGTTCATAGAAGCACCGTGGTCTGGGCCTTCCATATTTTTATCAAGTGTAAAATGTTTTTCTATAACAGTTGCGCCAAGACTTACAGCAGCAAGTGGAGCTTCCAAGCCAAGAGTATGGTCTGAATAACCAACTTTTGTGCCAAAGTTTTTTTGCAAATCAAGCATAGCTTTTACATTTGCATCTTCAAGTGGAGTTGGATATTCTGTGTTGCAGTGCAATATTGTAACATCGGTTGCACCGTTTTTATACAGAATATCCAAAGCATCTTTAACTTCGCTTATTTCGCTCATACCTGTGGACATAAGAATAGGCTTTTTAAGCTGAGCCACTCTTTCAAGATATGGAAGATTTGTTATTTCTCCTGATGGAATTTTCCAAACAGGCATATCCATATCCTTTAAAAATTCTATACTGTCCATATCAAATGGAGTTGAAAGGTACATAATACCTATACTGTCACAATATTCTTTAAGTTCTCTGTGAGCATCAAAGCCAAAGTGGATTTTCTTTACCATTTCAAGCTGACTTTCTGCCTCACCTGTTGATTCTTTTTGATATTCTGCTTTTGGTGCAAAACGGCTTATAACAAGTTCTGGTTTTGCTGTTTGATATTTTACAATATCTGCACCTGCCTGCTTTGCAACATCTGCCATTTTTTTTGCAAGTTCAAGTGAACCGTTATGGTTTACACCTGCTTCTGCAATAATCAATACTGACATAATTTTACTCCTTACTTTATAAGTGTATACTACACATATTATATCATATTTAATATTTAATAAAAAGCATTATACTGTTAAAATAATATAAAAACCCGTTTGCCTTTTTCAGCATACGGGTTTTACTGTTATAAAACAATTTAATTTATAAGCTATATTTACTTTACTGACCTTTTTCTTCAAGTTTTCTGCGCATTTCTTCAAGTTCTTCAAGTTGACCCATATCCATCCAACTGTTTTCGCTTACAGGATAAACGCCAACTTTTTCTCCCATATTGCGATATTTTTCAATAATATCAGGAAACCCGATTACTTTATTGTCTTCAATCTCATCAATAATGCGTTTGTCAACAAGATACATACCGGTATTTGTGAGAAAATTCATAGTTGGTTTTTCTGTTATATCCTTAATTTCTCCACTTTCATTAAGAGTAAACACACCATAAGGAATTGTGATGTGTTTAAAAGCACATACAACAGTTATAAGATTTCCTTGCTTTTTGTGAAAATTATAAATATCGTTATAATCTGCATCAATAAGCACATCACAGTTTGTAAGAAAGAATGGACCGTCAATTTTACCTTTAAGCAAACTTAAACCACCACCGGTGCCAAGAAAAGTTTCTTCCTCAATAAAATCAACTGAATAATCTTTTTTAAGCTCGTTAAAATAAGCCTTAATCATATGCTTTTTGTGATTTACAATCATATCAAATTGACTGCATCCAAAAGCCGTAAAGTGGTCAATAATATGCTCAACAATCGGCTTTTCTCCAACCGGAATAAGTGGTTTTGGCAAAATTTTTGTGTACGGATACAGTCTTGTACCAAGACCGCCTGCCATAATTACAACCGGCAAATCCAAAGTTTTTGCTGTATGTACATTTTCCTCGTCATAAAAGCAAACCTCAACAATTCTGCCTGCATTATCCAAAAGAGGAATAGCAGAAATAGAATGTTTTATCATAAAATCATTTGCTTGTCTTTTGTTTGCAATTCCAAGATATTTTGGATTATAGTTTGCAACAAGGCTGATTTTATCTTCAAGAGAGCCACCGTGAATAATATGACGGCGAATATCTGCATCTACAACCACTGCTTTAAGTTTAAGCTCTGGTGCAATAAATAAAATCTGTCTGCCTGTTTTTTCAAGCTGAGTCATAGCCTGCAAAACAGTTATATCTTCACTTATTATAAGTTGGTCAATAAGCATATCTTTGTTTCCTTTTTATTTTGTAATTTCCAAAAGTCTGTCTGCAACAACTTTTGCATCGTCAAGAGAAAGACTTGTGGAACAAGGGATATTAACAACGCGTTTTACATAATACTGTGCTTTGGATAAATCCATTCTCTGACAATCTTTGTATGGTTCAAGGTCACTGATAAGAGCCCAAATTGGTCTTGTCTGGATTTTATCATCGCTCATACCTTGTATAACTTGGTCTGTTGTCATATTGTTATCTTTAAGCAATACGGAATAAAACCATCTGTTTGAACTAATATCTTCTCTAAATGGCAAAATTTCAAGACCGTTTTTACCGTGAATATTTTCCACATAGTAATTGTAATTTCTTTCTTTAATCTCAATAAATTTATCAAGACATTCCATTTGAGCAACGCCCAAAGCAGCTTGAAGATTTGTCATACGATAGTTATATCCGATTTCATCGTGATAGAATCTAAGTTCATCGGATTTTGCCTGAGTGGAAAGGTGTTTTGCGTGTTTTGCCCAGTCATTGTGATTGGAAACAAGCATACCGCCGCCGCCTGTTGTAATTATTTTATTTCCGTTAAAGCTGTAACAGCCAATATCACCGATTGTGCCTGCATATTTGCCTGCATATCTGCCTTCTTTTACAATACTGCCAAGTGCTTCTGTTGCGTCTTCAATAACAACAAGGTTATATTCTTTTGCAAGGTCCATAAGTTTTTCCATATCGCAGATATTGCCAAAAACATGAACTGTCATCATTGCAGAAACCTTTCTGCCTGTTTTTTTATTGTATGTTGCACCATCTCGTTTTTCGCAGTGATTTTCAAGAAAATCTCTTACACTTTCAGGATTCATACAAAGATAATCGTCACAGTCTACAAAAACAGGTTCTGCGTGTAAATATTTAACCGGATTAACTGCCGCAATAAAAGTGAGTGCCGGCACAATAACTTCTTCATTTTCTTTTACACCGGAAACTATAAGAGCAAGGTGCAAAGAAGATGTACCGCTTGCTGTTGCAACAGCCATTGGCATTTTTACATATTCAGCCACTGCGTTTTCAAAGCTTGTAACATAACCGCCGCCTGTGGAAACCCATGTGGTGACAACTGCGTCATCAACATATTTTCTTTCATTCCCTTCAAAATTAGGTACTGATAAAGGAATAAATTTTGTATTCATTGTTGATTACCTCCATTAAGGCTTTTTGCCTTTATATAAATACATTAAATTTAATTAGTACAAAAAAGTATACACCCAAAACAAAAAATAGTTAAGTATTTATTTTATTTTTTTGTTTTGTAACCGTTAAATAAGTCTTTTAAAAGATATACTATACTTGAAATTATACAAGAATAAATTATCAGATTAAAAATATCTCTCACTGTTGGTTTAAAGTATTCAATGATATTTTTAGGCTTATTTATTATAATCTGCTCAATAGTCATTGTATTGCCTGCAAAAGTAGTTGGGTCAATACGGATACTCTTTAATTTTTTCAAAGGCATTGACGCTGTATAAACATTGCTCTGGTCTTCCTTATAAAACCAATATCTTTTATGCGGAGCAAATCCTTGACCATCTTTTTGAGTATAATATACAAGCATTTCACCAGGAGTTACAGAAAACTGCCCTACTATCGAAATTCTTGCAACTTTCATTTCTTTTGTCAAAATAAGCTGAGGGTCACCGTCGGTGGAAATATATTCTCCGTTTTCATTTTTTATAATTCCCACAAGCTCAAAATCATCAGCAGAAAGCACTTGTATTTCTGCACTGCTTTTTTCCATAGCAAAGCTAATACCATTTTTTAAAATCCAAAAAACAGAAATCACAGCCATACACAATGCAATTAACTGTATAGCAGAAAGATTTTTAATTTTTTTAATCATCCTTCTACCTCCCCGTTTTTAACAAGTGAAAACTCTATATGATTTTCTTCACTGTTAGGATTTTTTATTTCATAATATCCAACTTTATTTAAGTTGTACTGTGTTACATCACAGCCAAACTCTTCTCCAAACGCTTTTTGCAGCTTACTGTTGCCGTAGTCCACCATAAAATGTGTTATCTGTGCATCTTCAACATACTGTATAAATCGTTTTCTCCATTCCTGACAGTATTGCTCATCGTCCATACCTGTGGAGTCAAACCATGGAATATCCATAACAATAACTGATGGGCTCATTTCATAAGTATATTTAAACCATCTTTCACCGCTGTCCTCTGCCTCAGCAAAGCAGAAAATAACATCATCTGGTTCAACTACATCTTCAATAGTTTTATAGCTTGCCTCAATGTTATTCATAACTGAATTGCCGTCATCCGTATACATAAGGAAAGTATTTTCATAGCTTACAAAATATTTAAACAATAAGAATACAACCAGTGAAAATCCAAATAACGCAAGTTTTGAAAGTTTTTCAAATCTAGGGTGCATTAAAGCAATACACAATGCAAAAACGCCTGTTGCCATAAATGCTATATAGTATGGATAAATATATCTTTCATAGCTTGGAAGTCCGTAAGCATTTGCTTTAAATATATAAACATATATAAATAAGTGGAAAATATAGTATGCAGTAAACCCTATTATATTTGTAACAAGCAGTCCGATTATTTTTATAATATTTTCCTTACCTTTTACCAAAATAAGTGCTGCTGCAAAAAGAGCAAATATAACAATAAATGTCCTTATGCCGTTGCCAAACATAGATATAGGTTTTACTGATAAGGCTGACAGCATTTCGCCTTGCATATCAATAAATTTCTGGCTTTTTTCAGGTGAAAAAAGTTCTTTTATCCCAACAACCAGCATTTCTGCCATACCAAGATTTTCTGCACCACCAAGCTCAAATCTGTTTGCCTGCAAAACATTTGCCATGTGAATTGTCCATGCCATAAATGTTGCAACTGTTGTTATGCCCATAAGCATACATACAGATATTTTGCCCAAAAGCCCTTTTATCTTATAGAATGAAAAGTTTTTCTGAACAAGTACAAGGTCTATAAACACTATCATAATTATGATAAGTGAAAAAGCAAACCCCATATCTTTCATAAGTGTAAAAGCGATAAGAACCGGCAAAAGTGCAAGAATATGTCTGCCTCTGCCCTCATAATTAAGATTATTGCAAGATTTATCATCACAAGCAAAAAGATATGTTGCAATTGCACCTGCAAATGTTATGCCAAGAGGTATATCTGCCATTATTGACATATACACCGGCACAAGATAAACAATCTTTGTATATACTTCAAATACAAACGGTGTCATAAAGCCAAAGAGAAACACCATAAAGGCATAATGCCATTTATCCTTTTTAAAGCTTGCTGTCCAAGCACAAAATGAAGCAAAAAACAACACATCATAGCTGAAAAATGCTTTCCATTCCAAAAATCCCTGTCCAATTGGCTGAAAAAAAACACTGAGAACAGCCAAAGACGGTGGAGTTGTTTTGCCTATAAGACTGGACGGATAATAGGTGTAAATTGCACTGTGATATTTTGTAAGTTTCTGGCTTGTACCCCAGAAAGAAAATTCGTCCCATTGTGTAAGTATCGGTTGTTTTATGGAAAGCACTATAAACATCATCACACTTGCCACACAAAACATTATTACACCGGGAGTAAAAAATTCTGATATATCTTCTTTTAGCGTTTGTTTATTTTTATATACAACAAACACAATACCAACAATTGCAATTATATAAACTGCCCAAATTGACAGCATAAGCAAATTTACAAGGCTTAACAAACTTATAAATGACACTATGCTTAAAAGCGAAACAAACGGTGTCACCGAAGGATTAAGCCCAAATTGCTTATAAATGCAAAATGCTATAAGCAAAACTGCTATAAGCGATAAAATACTATCAAGAAACATAAACAATTACCTTCGTTTCCAAATAATAAGCCATAAACAACATAGAAACAGCGATTATATTAAATACAAAACTTGTGTATATTGCGCTTGTTTCGCCTTTTGTTTCATTTTCAGGCTTTTTCATATATCCCATTGCCCAGTATGCAAGCACAAGCAACAGACCCATAAATGCAGGCAAAAGATACCTCATCTGCAAGCCTATAACCTGTGGAAGTGTAACAGGTGTCCAGCTTAAATACATACCTGTAAACACAACTGCGTATGTGAGCAAAGATGTTACAAAAAACATACAAACCTTTGAAAAATCTCGTCTTTCAAGTCTGTGGGCGTTTTTTAATGTGTTTATCATAACGATAATAGGAGTAAAGTAGCTGATAATGCGTATATCAACATCAATCCAGCCAAAAAGACCACCACTAAACAAGAAAAACGATGTATTTCTCAATGTATCAAGAAATACAACCACATATCTCAATGGATTTGACAGTATAAATTTAAGTTGCTCTGCCGGATTTGTGTCACTCATTGTACGAGGAATTTCCCCATAATTTGAGAGAAGTTCAACGCTTAAACTTGTTCCATAGTAAAGCACAACAAACGCAGCAAAAGCCATAAGAGCATACTGCCATTTTTTTATTTTGCATTTCCAGTCATCATTGCTGATTACAAAAATAAGCGGAGCAAAAACTATATAGCTTATTTTGCTTGTACACAGCACAGCAAAGCTTGTTGCAAAAGCAATCGCCTTGTATTTATCAAAATTATTGCTTAAAACTGCACCAAACATAAGAAACATAAGTCCTAAAAGCATACTGTCGTTTGAACAGCTTGCAGCCATAAAAACAGTTATAGGCATAATCATTAAAGTGTACATAATAACCTTAAACCTTTTTGCCCAAGAAAGTGCAAAATAACAGCATAAGGAATAAAAAAGCATATTTGCAATTCTTGCTGCCCAGTAACAAATAAGTGCATCTGCGCCAAAAAGTCTTGCAATAAATATGCCAATTGCCTGAGGAATATACGGAATTGTCTGGAATATAATTATTCCAAAACCTTTGCCTGTTTCCCCGTTTTCAAGTGCGTTATGATAATTTTCATAACAAGTTAAAATTGTGTTGCCTTTTTTTGCAGGGTGACCATTTCTGTAAGCTGACGGAAAATAATCCATAAGCAAATTAACATCGTTTGGCCACTGTTGTTGCTGGTCATAATGAAAATCGCCCATAGCCATTGCGTAACTGCGTAAAAAATGACTTGGTTCGTCCGGCACCTGATTTGGTGGGTTTATAAACGCAAAGAAAACACCGCTTATAAAAATAAGACAAGTCATAAACAATGCCGTGTTTTTCTTTGAAAAATTCTTTGCAATCACAACAAAAACAGATAATGCCAAAAGTATGCCAAAAAGCACCATAGTACCTTTAATTTGGCTTATCCACTGTGGAGAATGAACAACTCTCACAAAATAAACTGCAAAAAAAGCAATGCAGAATAAAAGCAAACAGCCTATACCACTAAGTAGCATAGGCTTTTGTTTTAAATTGTCAGTTATATTTTTTAATTTTACTGCCATAAACTTCACAACATTTTACCTCTTGATATTAAAGGTTGTATATGTCTGTTTTATAGCTATCAAGATTGTGTTTAATCCACTCAATTGTTTCTGCAATACCTTCTTCAAATGTGTAGTTTGGTTTCCAACCGGTCAATTTGTTAAGTTCTTTTGCAGTGCCGAGAAGACGGTTAACTTCACTTTTTTCAGGACGCAAACGCTGTTCTTCGCAAACAATTTTTGCATTTGGGTTAATTTGACGGATAAGTTCGTTTGCAAGTTCACCGATAGATATTTCTTTTTCTGTTGCGATATTAAGTTCTCTGCCGATTGTATTATCATTTTTTGCAATTGTAACAAAACCGTTTGCAGTATCTTTTACATAGTTAAAATCTCTTGTTGGTGTAAGACTGCCAAGTTTGATTTCCTCTTTACCACTTAAAAGCTGTGTGATAATTGTTGGAATAACTGCACGAGCAGACTGACGAGGGCCGTAAGTGTTAAACGGTCTTACAATAGTAACCGGTGTTTCAAAACTGCGATAGAAACTTTCTGCAATTCTGTCTGCTCCGATTTTTGTTGCAGAGTATGGGCTTTGACCTTGGAACGGATGTTTTTCATCAATAGGTACATACTGAGCTGTGCCGTAAACTTCACTTGTGGAAGTAACCAAAACTCTGCGTGTATCAAGGTCTCTTGCTGCTTGAAGAATATTGAGAGTACCTTTTATATTTGTGTCAACATAAGTATCTGGTGAGTGATAGCTGAATGGAATTGCAATAAGTGCTGCAAGGTGGAAAACAGTGTCCTGACCTTTCATCGCAACACGAACACCGTTAGGGTCTCTAACATCGCCCATAACAACATTAAGTGCAGATTTTTCTTCTTTGCTTAGTGTATCAAGCCAGCCCCAAGAACCAAATGAGTTATAAATGCAAAATGCAGTAACATCATAACCTTCTCTTATAAGCTGTTGTGTAAGGTGAGAACCTATAAAACCATCTGCACCTGTAACCATAACTTTTTTAGACATATATTTTTCCTCGCTTTTTAATTTTAGCTTTGATTTCTTATAAATAATATATATTATATAATATCCTATTGCAAATTACAATCAATATTTACAAACGGAATATGTTATAGTAAAATATAGAATGGTTTAATATGTTTTCTGAAAGGATAAAACAATGTTTAAGTTAGCAAGAAAACTGGCAATTGTATTATTGCCAATCATTATATATTTTGGCATTTTTATTTATTTTGAGCCATACAACTACTTTGGTATCAAACATAGTGAGTACAATGGTGACAGTGCTATTGTGCGTGTTAGAGAGTTTAACTCAAAGCCAAGTGATGTAATCATTTTAGGTGACAGTAAAATGGCTCACTTTGATATGGACAAAGTCAAGGAATATGTTGGGGAAGATGTAAGCCAATTAAGTTTTGGCGGAGCATCTCTCAACGAAAGTATGGACCTTTTTGACTACGCTATCAAAGAAAATCCAGATATTCACACTGTTTATTTTGGTGTAAGTTTTTACACATTAAACAAGAGCTATTACAAAGACAGAATGAGCCAGATTAAAACTATTGCAGAAAATCCTTTTGCATATATGTTAAATTTCAACTACAACATAGAAATGCTCAATGAAATTGTGTGGTTTTTAAAGGGCGAAAAAAATGTTGCGTCTGAGCATCACAAAGAATGGCAAAAAGAAGATTTTTACAATCCAGACGGAACAGAGAGAAAGTATCGCAAAAACCTTGAAGAATACGCAGACACAATTTACGATGTATGTACAAAAGTGCCATACGAAGTTGATACAGAAGATGTTGAAAGATATATAGAAATTGCAAAATACTGCAAAGAAAACGGCATAAAGCTTTACACTGTTATGCCTCCGATGGATACAAGCTTAAAAGAGCTTGTTGTTGATAAGCTTGGCATTGATAAATACATTAAAGAGTTTATAGAGCAGGTAAGTCCTTATTCAACAGTTATTAACTACGAATATAACGAAGTTAATCCGTTTATTCAAGAACAGTTTTACGATGGTTTCCACCTTGATAAATACTCCGGATTGCCGGTTTTCACAAAAGAATTATTTACAGCAGAATAAATGTATAAAAGTTGCATTTTTATATATTTTTACTTATGTACTTTGGTTGTATTTTGAAACAAAAAGTATGATAACAAATAGGGAAGGTCAATATAATGGCACTTGATTTTTTAATTCTTTACGAACATATTGTAAGAGAATACGAAAGTATAACTTTACTTAAAGCAGAGCTTGAAAAGCGTGGTTACAAAGTTGAAATCCGTCAGCTTTTAGACCGTAAAAAACTGCGTCTTTTTACAAAAGACAAACCAAAGGTTGTTGTTGCCAGTGCAATGTATGACAACAAAACAATGAACAGTTTTGTGTATAATAATGTGGGTGTATGCAACAAGGTTGTAAATCTACACTGGGAGCAGGTTCTTAGTGAAGAGCAGGAGAACAGCCCGTTTTTCAACTGTGGTGAATCTGCTGCATACGCAATGCACACTTGTTGGGGAACAAAATCAAGAGACAGAATTGTAAAATACGGTGTTCCTATTGAAAACACAGCCATAACAGGTGCAATTCAAATGGACTTTCTCCGTGATGAATTTAAAGGCTACTACAAAGACAAAGAAACTTTGTGCAAAGAATTTAACCTTGACCCTAACAAACGCCTTGCGTTATATATTTCATCTTTCTCCACAGCTTATATGTCTGACAAAGAAATTGATGAGCTTAACAAACTTGCAGGCGTAAGCTTTGACCAATTCCGTATTACAAGCCAAAAAACAATGAATGAAACTTTGGACTGGGTTGATAAATTCCTTACAACAGAAGAAGGGCAGAACACAGAGTTTGTTTATCGCCGACATCCAAGCGAATGGAATAGTCCTATTCTTGAAAAAATGGATAGAAAGCACAAAAACTTCCACCTTATAACAGATTATTCCGTAAAACAGTGGATTGTTGCAGCAGATACAATTTTCAGTTGGATGAGCACATCAATTGCAGAAATTTATTTTGCAAAAAAATCTTGTTTTGTTGTTCGTCCGTATCCTATTGAATGGGAGTATGACCCTGTTATATACAAAGATTGTCGTGTTGTGGATAATTTTGATGATTTTATAAAGACATTCAGTATGGAAAATCCACCGTTCCCAATTGACAAAGATATGATGTTGAGCCACTATGACCAAACCGATGTACCAAGCTATATCCGTATAGCTGATGTGTGCGAAAAAGTTTTGCTTGAAGATGAAGGGGACAGAAAACCTTTTGACCACTTTAAACCGTCATTCAGTTGGATAAAATGTCTTTCTCTTGTAGCTTTACACGCAATGCACGCAATAAGACTTGACCCTGCAAAAATGAAAATTTTTGGCCCTATAAGCGAATGGGCAGGCAGAATTTACGGTCATATTGACAAAGCTTATGTTTCAAAAGAACAAGACGCACAGTTTCGTGCAAAAATTGATAAATTCTTAAAATAGCACTAAAATAATAGTGAAAACTATCAACCTGTTTTACTTAAAATTTAGCTATTTTAAATACTGTTTGCTTTTTTGCTTTTATCTCAACATTTATCTACTGTATAAGTTTATCATATAATAGTATTTTTCACTCTTTATTCATTTACTTGAATACATAAAAGTAGTAAAATATATTATTATCAATATAGCTATAAGGAGGCTTTTTTATGAGTATATCAACTCCATGGATATTTATTTCGTCTGTTGGGCTTTTTGGCAGATTTATTATTGCTTTAATTATAATCAGCTTTTTATATTCAAAAAACAAAAACGACCGTTACCTTAAAACAGGCTTTATTACTCTTTTAGTTTTGGGTGGTATTGTTTTGGTTTTAAGCATTATTTTCTTTATATTCATCTTTGTATTTGGTGGAATTACTATTTTGTCAAAGGCTCTTGGGCACTACTATTGGTATTTCTAATTATACTATTTGTAATATTTTAAAAATTAAAAAGCCTGTACATTTTGTACAGGTTTTAAATATATACACGAGGATTATATTATGGCTCAAACAACATTTAAGTACACCCTTGAAATTCAGGGAAACGATATAGATGCAAAAACAGCTAAATCTCTTAAAAAAGGGGATAGCCTTTCACTTAAAAGAATTTATGATAGTATGGACACATACGAAATAGTTGTCTATACTTCTGATGACAAAGAACTTGATATGCTTGGATATGCAGAAAGTGTGGGTATTGCCCCATTTCTTGATGACCAACGCCTTTGTGTTGTTTGTGCAACTGTTGACGATGTTTCTGTAACCGAAGGTTCAAGCCACGCAAGCGATATAACTTATGTAAATTTCAGTGTTGTATTTGAATATGATGACACTGTTCTTGCTCCATTTGGTGGTGGCTACAACGAAACAATGGCATTTATGCCTGCTGACGATGATGTTTTCTGTCTTTGTCTTTACAGATTGTTAGACTACAATATGCCTATTATCACACAAACACATCTTAACAGATACGAGTTTGAAGTTGATATGGACGATGACACAAAAACATTTTTTGATATTGACTGGGACGATGAAGACTATTTCTTTACAACAGAAATTCTCTTTGATGAAACATTTACAAAATGCCGTATGACAAGCCGTATTTATTCTGAAACAAAAAATTATCCATTGCCTACAACAGAAAAAACTGCTTGCACTCTTATGACTTTTGTAAATCATGTAAGAATTTTTAACGACCAAGAAGCCATTACAGATTGTTCAATAGATTTATAATATTACTATTCGTATAATTACAGCATATAATCATATTGTTCAATCATAAAATATAATAAAGGAGATTTGTATGTCGGAAAAGCTTTTCTATAACGATAGTTTTCTTTCATCTTTCAGTTCAACAGTTACCGACTGCACTATTGAAAAAGACCATTTTTCCATAGTTTTGGATAAAACTGTTTTTTATCCAGAGGGGGGTGGTCAGCCCTCTGACAAAGGCACATTATCCTTTAATGACACAAACGCAGAAATATTTTTTGTAAAAGAAAAAAACGGGGTTATATGTCATTATTCATACACCCAAATACCTGTTGGCACAACTGTTTTTGGACAAATTGATTTTCAACGCCGTTTTGACCTTATGCAGCAACACACAGGCGAGCATATAGTTTCCGGTATTGTAAACTCTTTGTTTGGTTATGACAATGTAGGTTTTCATCTTACAGAAAATGATATGTCTATTGATTTTTCTGGCGTTTTATCTAATGAAGATTTGCTAAAAGTAATAGATATGGCAAACGATATAATTTTAAAAAATCAGCCGGTTACTGCATCTTATCCTGACACAACAAATCTTGAATATCGCTGTAAAAAAGCTCTTGAAGGTCCAATACGCATTGTTGAGGCAGGAAATGCAGATAGATGTGCTTGTTGTGGCACTCATGTTAAAACAACCGGTCAAGTACAAATTATCGCAGTTAAAGACAGTATGAACTACAAAGGCGGTACAAGAGTTTTCTTAGGTTGCGGCAACAGAGTCTATAAAGATTATATTGCCAAAAATGCAGAATGTTACAAAATCAGTCATTTATTGAGTTGCAAAATAGGTGATGTTTCGCAAAAAGTAAATGATAAAATAAAAGAGTGCGATAATCTGAAAACTCAACTTTCAAACGCAAAACAAGAACTTTTTTCTCTCTGGTCTGAAAATATTCATGGTGACATCGGATATATCGAAAAAGATAATCTGTCCAGTTCAGAAATACAAAAACTTGCAGATGAAATAAATAAAAACTGTCCTGTATCCGTTGTTTTGTCACATCAGGAAAACGAAAGTTATAAAATCTGCATCATCTCAAAAACACAAGATACAAACAAGCTTGGAAAAGCTATATGCAACGCCTTTGGTGGCAAAGGTGGTGGCAAAAACGGAATTTTCCAAGGCACTTTAAACTCTTACGGAGATATAAAATCAGTTTTAGAGGAAAATAGCAATGCTGATTGAAACACTTTTTAGTATATGGAAAAATCAAAATCCTCGTTTACCGGTGGATATAGACCATTTTTCCATAAAACAGGTTGGCAGTAAATATTATGTCTACGCTCACCAAAAAGATACTGAAATTACAACTAAAATCGGCACATACAAAAGCTATGAATGTGCCAAAAAGGCTATTGACAATATTTTAGATTTAAAGATTAAGGATTATGGCTCATAGATATTTTTTAACAGATATAAATAACAACATTGCAACAGTTACAGACAACGAGGCTGTACACTTGTGCCGTGTTATGCGAATAAAAACAGGCGATAAAGTAATCTTATGCGACAAAGAAGGCTATGATTACACTGCTGTTGCCAAAGATATTTCAGAAAAGCTTATTACTTTTGATGTTATAAGCAAAGAGAAAAATCTGGCAGAACCACAAAAAAAGCTTACTGTTTATATGGCATTGCCAAAAAGCGATAAGCTGGAATTTATTGTGCAGAAAAGCTGTGAACTTGGTGCAACCAAAATTGTTCCGTTTATCAGCGAATTCTGTGTTGCTCAAAAAAGCAAAAAAGAGGACAGTAAAAAACAGCGTCTGCAAAAAATTTCTGCCGAAGCTGCAAAGCAATGTGGCAGAAGTGTACCAATGGAAGTTTGTGACACTCTTACATTTAAACAACTTGTTCAAGATTTAAAAAATAATGATGTAAATTTATTTTTCTATGAACACGCAGACACTCCACTTAACAAAGTGGATTTTTCTGATAAAGACAATATAAGTGTAATTATAGGCAGTGAAGGTGGTTTCAGTGATAAGGAATGTGATATTTTGTCAGAAAACGGAGTAAAAACAATTTCTCTTGGCAAAAGAATTCTTCGCTGTGAAACCGCAGCAGTAACTGCCGTTGCGCTTACAATGTACAATATGAGAGAAATGGAGTAACTTATCAATGACCAAAGAACAAGCAGAAAAGCTTAAACAAGAAAGACGAAAAAAAAGACTTAGAAAAAAACGCATAAAGGCATTTACAACACTTATTATCATTATTATTTTATTCTGTGCAATTGTATTTTTTGCAATAAAGGCAGTTATGCATTTTGTAAATAAAGACCCATCATCAAGCTTGGCTTCAACCGATTCTGTTCAAGTTGTTAATGAAAATAAAAATGATGTAGAAATTACACCGGAAGGTGAAACTAAACCGGAAGAAGATAGCAAACCAGCGGAAGGAACTGCTGTGGAAAATAATTCTGAGAGCCAAACACCTCCTCCTACACAACCTGTTGGAGAAAAACCGGAACAAAGTTGGAGCACTGTCCTTGTAAATGTTGACCATCCTATGTCCAAAGATTACACCATGGAAGTAAGAGATATTTTGGATACCGGCAAAAAATTTGATGTTCGTGCAGCAGATAATCTTGAGGCAATGTTAAATGATGCAAAAAAAGCCGGATATAATATGTTCCTTGTATCTTCTTATCGTTCACTGTCTTATCAAGAAGGCTTGTATTCAAGAAAAGTAAACGAATATAAAAAACTTGGTTATGATGAAGAAACTGCAAAAGCAGAGGCAGCAAAATGGGTTGCGATTCCAGGCACAAGCGAACACGCCTTAGCTCTTGCAGCAGACATTGTATCTTCAACTTGGTACAACACAAACAGTGACTTAACCGAAGAATTTGAAAACACAGAACATTTCAAATGGCTTTATGAACACTGTGCAGATTACGGATTTATACTCCGTTATCCAAAAGGCAGAGAATCCACAACACACATATCTTACGAGCCTTGGCATTATCGCTATGTTGGTGTTGATGCTGCTAAATATATTATGGCAAACAACATTACCTTAGAAGAATTTTGTGGCGTATAACCGTTATTTTTATTGATATTCTTAATTTTTTATGATAAAATATTGTCTATTGATTAAAGCAATAAAGGCAGGCAATTTATTTATTATGAATATACAAGAATTAAGAAATGAAATTGATACAATCAATGATGAAATGCTTAAACTCTTTATAAAGCGTATGGAAATTTCTTATCTTATTGGTAAAGAAAAGCAAAAAGAGGGTAAAAGTGTTCTTGACAGAAAAAGAGAAGAGGAAGTTTTGGAATATGTTGTGGCAAATTCTCCACAAAACATACAAAATTACTCAATTGAATTTTTCCGTAATATAATGAATCTTAGTAAACAATACCAAGAAGAATACAAATAAAAAATGCTATCTCATAGTAAAATATGAGATAGCTTTTATTTTATCTTATTTTTTCAAACGGTTTGAGATAATCTCTTTTCCAAGTGCAACAGCACTTATAATCTGATTTTTATAAATTACAACATAAATTATACCACCAACAAGCCCTGCAATAGCTTTAAGTGCAAAATTGTGTGCCCATATTGTGCCAAAATAAGTTATTACAAATAAATTTACACACACAAGTGCTGTTCTTTTTGCGTTTGGTATAGAGCAGTATAATCTTTGTGCAATAACTGTTCTAAACACAAACATTATAAAGTTTGATATACACAACGCCATACACACTCCGTAAAGCCCGTAATAAGGCGCAAGCCAAAGGCTGAACAGTATATTTGTCACAACAGACAAACCTATGCCTATTGTGTCATATATTGGCTTTTTAGCGATGGAAATTCCATAAACAGTTGTTTCGCTTATAATAAGGAACACCGGAACTAAAACCATTATAGGAAAAACCTCTATACCGTTTGCGTATTCGTGTCCAAGTATCCAGAAAATCAAATCTTCAAATATAACAAGTACGCAGAAAAACTCAACAATTACAAATGTAAGATAATCGTGTACCTGCTTAATTTTCTCCTGCTCTGACTTATAATTTGCATATATAAATGCACTCCAAAAAGTGGCAAATCCTGCCTGAATTATGGCAACAACATTTGATAATGTGCTTACCATACTAAACACACCAGCTTGACTATTACCTATTGTTTTGGATATATAAACCTTTGAAAACAAACTGTTTAACCACAACATAACAGCAGTTGGCATAAGTGCCAAGCCATAAGGCAAAAGCTGTTTATTGGCTTTTGTAAAAATAACATCAGTTGAAATTACTATATCTTTTTTGATAACAAGCCAAAATCCTATTCCAAAAACTGTCATACCACCAACAGTAAACATAACAAGGGTATCCAAATCTGTACCAAAAAGTGTTCCAAAAATAAAGAACGCCTTTGTAAAGAACTGCATAAGCACACTTTCCAAAGTGTACAGTTTTATACTGCCGGACATACGATATGCAAGGTTTACATATCTTCCTATCATAGCCATAAATGCGTTTACAAACAAGTATAATACATAAATGTTTGGCATTTTATCAACAAAGAATATGCCCAACACTTGTTGAGGGTAAAAAAATGCACATATTAAACCTGTAACAATAAGGCATAAGGATGATATACCAAAACAAGCACCAAACAATCTGCCTTTATCAAGTGGGGCAGGTGGTTCGTTAAAAAATCTCATAAAAGATTGATCCAAACCAAGTATGCAGATATTCATAATAAGTGTGGATGTGGATATAAAAATGTCCAATTGTCCCCATACATTTGCAGGTATAAACCAGGCAACAAGCAACAATGACGCACCATATATTATAAAATTTATCCATGTTGCAATAGAATATTTAAAAATAGAAAGCAATAAATCAACAGGATTTATTCCTTTTTTCTCATTTTCCATAAGTTCACCACATATATATAAATTTAAAACCTAGCTTATAGTATAAACAAAATATATAAAAAAGTAAAGAAATCAGTAATATTATTATATTTTCCAATGTTATATTTTCTAAATCTTATAATTTGCTTTTAACGATATTATTTTTATGTAAATAAGTTTATTTCAATTTAT
>JAHHUE010000025.1 GCA_020024155.1 Oscillospiraceae bacterium
TCCCGAGTGGCCAAAGGGGGCAGACTGTAAATCTGTTGTCAGTGACTTCGATGGTTCGAATCCATCCGCTCCCACCATTTATTTAACAGATAAACACTAACGAAAGTTAGTGTTTTTTATTTTATATAATACTTGTAATTAAAAATATTTTTATTTCAACTCTATATAATATTTTCAGATTTTCTTTTTATCAAAAATTTATTTGTATTTTTCTTAAATTATATCAAAGCAAATAATCAGAATAATATTTATAGGTAATATACTTATAGATTTTATTTTTAAAAATATTGATTTTTATATAAAATTTTTATTCTATCTGACTTATTATAAAGTTTATATCACTTGACTTGTTATAAAACACAATATTCTTTAATAAGTCATAAATTAGCAAATTTATTTAATACTCAAAACAAAAGCGATAATCAGTGATTATCGCTTTTTATTTTTATCTTGTTTTTTGTATCATATAAACTACATTTTTACTCAGTTCTCTTGGGGCAAATTTGCAAACATTTGCTCCTATTTTATTCATAATTCCAGGCACTACAATTGTTTTGCCCTTTATCATTTGGTTATAAGAATACTGGCAAACTTTTTGTGTTCCATTATTAGTTAACAGAT
Organism: Oscillospiraceae bacterium; assembly: GCA_020024155.1. GTDB lineage: Bacteria > Bacillota > Clostridia > Oscillospirales > Ruminococcaceae > RGIG3102. The sequence continues at coordinate 622 of JAHHUE010000025.1, forward strand.
TAAATATTTTCTGGTCTTTAAATCCAGCTCTTTTGAAAAACTCTGTTCTTACAGGCCCCGGACAAACTGCTGTAACTGTAACTCCTGTGCCTTTAAGCTCTGTTGCAATTGCATCAGTAAAAGAAAGCACAAAAGCTTTTGTTGCATAATAAACGCTCATCAAAGGACCTGCCGGTACAAAACCTGCAATAGAGGCAATATTCATTATTTTTCCGTATCCGTTTGAAATCATCGGTTTTACATACAAGTGTGTTAAATTCACCAAAGTTGTAACATTAAGATTTATCATATCTATTTGTTTTTGTATATCACAATTTGCAAATCTGCCTATATCGCCAAAACCTGCATTATTAACCAATATATCTATATGTATTCCGTTACTTTGAGTAAATTCAAAAACTTTACTTGCTGAATTTTCAACAGATAAATCTTGTGTAAATACCCAAACTTTTACTCCATAATGATTTTCAAGAAGCTTTTTCTGCTGATTAAGCTTATATACATTTCTTGCCACTAAAACAAGATTATAACCATCTTTTGCAAAAATCTCTGCAAATTTTTCTCCAAATCCTGAAGATGCACCTGTAATCAATGCTGTTCGTTTCATAATTTTCAACACCTGCCTTAATTTTTGTTGATAAGTTTACTGTTATTATATCATCAATATATATCTGCCACAACAACAAATAAAATAATTACTGTTTTAATAGAAAATGGAAGTAAGCACCACTGTTATTATACCACATATACCAATTGCAACACCACTTAATGCACCTTGAATTTCTCCGATTTCAAGCGCTTTGCTTGTACCCATAACGTGACTTGATGCGCCTATTGCAAGACCTTCTGCAACCGGAGATTTTACTTTAAATATTTTTGCAAGGGTAGGTGCAAGTATAGCGCCCAAAATGCCTGTACATACAACTGCAATTATTGCTATACCACTTATGCCACCATTTATAGTACTTATATCAACAGCGATAGGTGTTGTACAGCTTTTGCCTATTAAGGATGCCTCTATCATTTTTTCAACACCAAACAGACGGCAAAGAGCCATAACACATCCAATACTTGTTATAGAGCCAACCAAACAACTTGCAAAAATTGCAAAAGCATATTTTTTTACAAGTTTAAGTTGTTTGTATATATTCACTGCAAAAAGAGCAGTTGCAGCAGGTATAAAGTTTGATAACATCTGTGTATCCTGAACATATTTATCGTATGGAATTACACCAATTTGAATAAGTGCAATACAACAAACCATTGAAAAAAGCAAAGGGTTGAGAAATGGTGTTTTAAATTTATTAAACAGAACCGTTCCTATACCATAAGTTAAAATTGTAAGAAAAAAGCCAAAAATAGGGGAGGCAAGCAATGTTTCCATATTAGTTTTCCTCCTTTTTATTTTGAATGTTTATTATAATCTGGGCTGTCAAAGCTGTTGCTGCATAAACAATTGGTGTTGTTAAAAGTATTACTGCAACAAAAACGCCCAATATGCTTTTTATTACATCTATGTAACTTAACAAGCTTACACCCAAAGGCACAAATAAAATTGCCATATTGCTGAGCATAAAAGAGGATATATTTTCTATTTGCTCATATTTTACGGCTTTTATCATAAGCAATATAAGCAGTATAAGCATACTTAATACGCTTGATGAAAATTTAAAAGGTAGTATGCTGACAATAAAATCTCCGGCAAAGCAAATTGCAACTACAATTGCAAGCTCCAAAGATATATGAAGTGGTTTCTTCATTTTTTCTCCTTTTAATAAAATATACTTTACCAAACAATAGATTTATTAAAACAAAAAGCCACCGTTTACGGTGGCTTTTACATTTGCTAATTAGTTATTTGCATAGTTATCAAAGTAACCTTGAATGAATATAACAGGTGTACCTTTATCACCAGAACCTGATGTAAGGTCACAGAGAGAACCGATAAGGTCTGTAAGCTGACGAGGTGTTGTACCTTGGCTTTCCATTGAACCCATAAGGTCTTTCTTTTTATTTGCTATATATTCTGTCATTGCTGTGCGAAGTTCTTCACCACTGAGATTTGCAAACTGATTGTCTGCAAGATATTTAAGTTTAAGTTCACTTGGCAAGCCGATAAGGCCGTCTGTAAAGCCTGGTGAAACAACTGGGTCAGCAAGTTCCCAAATTTTACCTTGTGGGTCTTTAAATGCGCCGTCGCCATAAACAAGAACTTCTATTTTCTTGCCTGTTGCTTTGAGCAATGACTGTTGTAATTCGATAACAAATTTATCACATTCACGTGGGAAAAGTTTTACTTTTTCTTCTGTTGCTTTGTTTGAGCCCAAAAGACCATACTGTTCGTTAAAACCTGAACCGTCAATAGATTCTGTCATAAGGTCATCAAGGCCGTAAACTTTCTTTGCACCTGCTTGTTTGAGAAGTCGTTTACTTCTTGTACGTGAGTGAATATCTGCACAGATTACGCTGTCTGTATAACTGAGAATATCTGTTGCTCTGTTTGCAAAAATAACTTCTACTTCACAATTTTCGCTTGTGATAAGTTCTTTATAATATTCAACATAGTCAACCTTTGTGAATGGGTGTGGATTTTTACCAAACAATCTTCTGTATTCAGCTTCATCCATAATTGTTGACCATGGATTAACACCTTTTTCGTCCAACTGGTCAAGGCTTACAAGGTGGTTACCAACTTCGTCAGAAGGGTAGCTGAGCATAAGAACAATTTTCTTTGCTCCTCTTGCGATACCTTTAAGAACAATTGAGAAACGGTTACGGGAAAGAATTGGGAAGATAAGACCAACTGTATCATCACCAAATTTATTTTTTATATCTTTTGCAATGTGGTCACATGTGATATAGTTGCCCTGTGCTCTTGCCACAACAGCTTCTGTTACACCAACAATATCTCTGTCATTAACTGTGATATTATTTTCTTCAAATGCCTCCAACAAGCTCTGTGTTGTAATTTCAACAAGATTATCACCTTCTACAATAATAGGTGTTCTGATACCTCTTGATACTGCGCCTATAGTTCTTGACATAATATGCCCTCCATTGATTATTTAGCTTAAAATTGGCAACCATTATTACATTGCCTTTGCCGACATAGTATTATATAGCAAATTATTTGCTATTGCAAGATATTTTTTTCCTTTTTTCATATTTTGTTAGTTTTGCACATCAAATTACTATTTTTTGCGTAAAATCAGATAAACGTAATATATTTTCGGAAATTATATCCATATTATATATTAAAACAAAACAAATGGCATTTGCAATAGTCAAATGCCATTTACACAAAATTTTTATTTTTTAACTTTATTCAAAAAAGTTTACTTCTATATTTTTTATATCTTTTTTATGAAAAATATCGTATAAGGCCGGAACAAGGAACAATGTGAGTAATGTTGCATACAAAAGCCCACCTGTACATGCAAGTGGAATTGTGAAAAGAACAATAAAAGGTGAGAGCAAGCTTTGGAATTGTGCCACCCATACTTCTAAGACGATATATGTTTTCTATAACAACTATACTGTTATCAACCAACATACCAACTGCAAGAGCAAGACCTGCAAGAGAAATCATATTTAATGTTACTCCACTAAAATACATAAGCACAATTGCAAATAGCAAGCTTAACGGAATTGAAAATGCAATTATAACTGTTGGTCTTACTGATTTTAAGAACACTGCAAGAACAATCAAGGCAGTAATACCACCATAGACAAGGTTTGCCAAAACGCTGTTGATTATCATATTTATGTAATCGCCTTGGTCCATAAGTTTTGATATATGTAAGCCTTCTGTTTTTTCACTGAACTCTTTTATTGCCGCTGTTATATTTTTTGATACTTGACTTGTTGATGCAACACTGGATTTTTGAAATGACAAAACAATGCCGTCATTCCCATTTATTTTTACAAAACTTTCATCTGCATTGTCCTTTATTGAAAAATCTGCAACATCTTTTAGATAAACCGGTTCAACACCATCTATGCCCATATCAACAAGCATAAGATTTTCAAGTGCCTGCAAATCTATAAATTTTTCACCAACTTTTACAGATACTTTTTCTTCGCCAACTTTTATATATCCTGCCGGCATAGAAAAGTTTTGTGCATAGAACTGTGCCTGAGCAGTGTCTAACTTTGCACTGCCCTCTGCCATTTTCAAAAGCCTCTTTTTTCTGTGTTTCAAGCTGATTTTTCCATCTCTTACTTTTACTTTTGCACTGTCCAATTCTTTTTTGGCACTGTACAAAGATTTATCAACGGCTTTTAAAATCTCATCGTTTATTTTATCTATCTTTTACTGATTTAATGCAACATCAACATAGTCTTGAACAAGTCCACCTGCATTTACAGTTGCAACACCATCTATTCTTTCAAAAATCGGCTGAACTTCATAATAATTATGCTTTGATGTTCCATTGATATACTTTGCATATTTTCTAAACCACTTGTTGTGGCTAGTGCCTGTTCTAGCTGCTTTGTAACTGACATTTCAACCTTTTCTGAAGATGAACCAGGAGCAGTTGTCATAACAACATAAGGCAAATCCATAGCTGGCAAAAGGTCTGTGTTAAGGCGTGTAAATGATATTATACCCAACACAAAAATCAAAACAACCGATACCAAAACAGTAAACGGTTTTTTTACGCTTGTTTTTATCATACAGCTTTTCCTTTACTTGATTTTTTTGTTTTATGTTACTCTGAGTTGCTTTTGAAAATTACATTTTAACAAAAATTAAAACAAAAAGAGATTGCCAAAACAGACAATCTCTTTTTTTAATTTACTTCTTTTCTCGGAGCTTTTTGAAAAATCTGTCCAAAATTTCTTTTGCCTCTTCTTCCATAACTCCCATTATAACTTCTGGCTTGTGATTAAACTTTAACTGCGTTAAATCACAAAGTCCTCCCATTGCTCCGGCTTTAAAATCTATAAGTGAGTAAACAACCATTTTTATACGACTGTTTATTATTGCACCAGTACACATTGCACAAGGTTCAAGTGTAACATATAATACGCAATCTTCAAGACGCCAGCTTTTTAAATATCGGCAAGCCTCCTCAATTGCAATAATTTCTGCGTGTGCTGTTGCACTGTTATCCGTTTCTCTTCTGTTGTATCCCTCTCCGATTATCTGCCCTTTATAAACAACCACTGCACCAACAGGAACTTCTCCCATTTTATATGCAAGTTCTGCAAGCTCCACAGCTCTTTTCATATAATCTCTATGTGCCATAAACACCTCTTATACCAATAAACAAAAACTTTGATACACTGCAAGAAACAACAGCAACGCAAAAGCTGCAAGACCAACATAGCTTTTTGAAATAACCATAAGTTTTTTTGCCAATTCTTTGTCTTTTTCCATTATCTCTGTTATTTTAATATTGTTTTTGTCTATATATATTTTTCCAACTATGCCAAGCACAATCACAACAATATTTATGTATATAATCATTGTAAGAGCATAAATTGGATTTACTCTCTGCTGAAAATATGATATAAAAAATGCAATTGAATTATTTACAAAATGTAAAATCATACTTGGAAAAATACTGTCTGTTATACAATATAGCTGTGCCAATAATACACCACATACAAAATATACCAAAAGTCTGTCCAAAGATGAGTGCATAAGTGCAAAACACAATGACGAAACCACTATTGCAAAGGTTTGTCCAAAACATTTAAAAGCATTGAACACATATCCTCTAACAAAAATTTCTTCCAGTATTGGTGGCAAAACACACATAAATATAAAAAGTAAAATTATTGAGAATTTATTTTCTGGAATATTTATCTGTGGGTTTTTAAACTTAAATCCCATATAATTAAAAAGTTTATGTATTATACCGTCAACAAATCCTGCTATTAAAATTATGAGGTATGAATAAAAGACAAGATTTATTGTTGTTTTTGATTTTACCTTTTTAAATATTTTTGGACGCAGTCCCAGCATATTTTCCATAATTGTTGCAGGCACTAAACACGCAAATATAAAAATAACCATATAAATGCCAATGCCACCAGCAGTGTTTATGGACATTCCCATAAGATTAAATACAACACCAAATATTTCTCTTATTGCAAGAAATATAATTATGGAAAATCCCAAAACATTATAAGAATATTTAAGTCTTTTAAATTTCATATAATAACCTCTGAAAAAATATTAAACTAATTATATATTATACGCTATGCAAAATCAAACAATATATTTTTTCACAGGCTTGATTTTATTTTTAAGTTGATTTATAATATTTATTTCCCAGATAATTAAGAAAGGGGATAGTGATGAAAAAATTAAATTTTCCACCTTTGGGTATGAGGACTATTAAAACTGCATTAGTTGTTTTTACAGCTCTTGTTTTTTCTTTATGCAGAAAAGGGAACAGCCAACCGTTTGATATTGCGTTTGCAGCTGTTTTATGTATACAACCAACAATGGATAGTCTTAAAAATGCCGGCAAAAACCGTATGATTGGTACTGCTATCGGTGGAGCTTGGGGAAGTTTGGTAATGCTTACCAATGTTTATCTTCTTCATGATATTAACATTATTTTAAGATATGCAGTAATTTCTGTTGGTATTATTCCAGTTATATATTCTGTTTTGCTTTCTAAAAAAACAAACAGTGTTCCTATTAGCTGTGCAACTTATCTTTTAGTGACTGTAAGAATATCACAAGATACAACCCCGTTTTCATTTTTGTTCAACAGACTTCTTGATACATTTACCGGTATAATTATTGCCTCTTTTATAAACAGAATATATCTGCCAAAAGAACAAGAAAAAAATAATGTTTCTGCAAATACTCAAAATACTTCTGTTGAAAAAAGCTCAGAGAAGGTTATTGATGATGTAAAAAATATTCAACAAGAAACTAGTGCAGAGAATGTTCCGCAAGAAAACAATACAGAGAATGTTCAACAAGAAAACAATACAGGGAATATTCAACAAGAAAATAATAAGTAAACAAAAAACCTCTCGTAAGAGAGGTCTTTTTTTGCAAGTTTTTAATTGTTATAAAAATTTTTTTCTGTTACACATTGTTCACAGCCCAAAAATTCTCCGTTCTTTGAAACATATGCCACATCTGTCAGAACACTGTTACAGATGGGGCAATACAAAATTTCTTCTTGGATATTATTTGGACATAGTGCAGAACAAGGTGTTTGTTTACATATTTCGCACATATAAATCCTTTCTGGAAAATGTGCTGGTTTCGTTTATTAAATATATTTTATATTAAATCGTAAAAATTTTCAACATCAATTGCTGTTTCTGTTGAAAAATAACTCAGTTTATATAAATTTATTTTAAGGCAAAGTTTTCAACATTTATATGCTTTATTGTTGAAAATAATTATAGTTAAATAAATCTGTTTTCAAAATGCTGACCAGAGTTTCCATACCACATCTGTAATCGTCTATAACATGAAATTCCATACCGGTTTTTTGGTCGATTACAGTCCACACATTATCAATGTATCCATCTTCTCCCTCATACTTTTGCACTTCTGGTGAAACGGCAAACCTTGATATCTTTAATTCTTTTTTACAAATTTTTGAATATCTTTCTTTTCATATTTTACTGTACAGGCTGTTAAAAACAATGTGAAAGCAATAATTAAAACAACAAGCTTTTTCATAATTTTCCCCTATTAAAATAACAATAACTTTGTGTGCTTATATTTTTATTGAAAGTACATCATAGCTAAATCTATGTGTCTATTTATAATAAATAAAAAACCGAACAGAATTTTCTGCTCGGTTTTTTAAATATTATATTTTATAAATTTTATTTTTATTAAAAAAATTAAAAATTATAATTCGATTTTAGAATAAAGGGAAGTGCCTGCGTTGTCTACAAGTTTTGTTTCTCTTGTTTTCTGTGCAACTTCTGGCTGATTTTCTCTTTTTTCTCTGTTGCCACCACGACGGTTATTATTTCTGCCACCGTTTGTTCTTGGCTTTCTTGGAGATGTGGAGTAAATAATAACTCTTCTCTGATTGCCTTCGCCCTTGCTTTCACTCTTAACGCCTGTCATTTCGCCAACTGTTGAGTGAATAATTCTTCTTTCGTAAGGGTTCATAGGCTCAAAGCTGTAACTTCTGCCACTTTTTGCAACTTTAATTGCCATTTTCTTTGCCAATTGCTGCAAATCTTTTTCTCTCTTTTGGCGATAATCTGCAACATCTACAGAGATTTTTTCGTCGCTGTCTTCAAAACGGTTTGCAGCAAGGGAAGTAAGATAGCTGATAGCTTCCATTGTTTCGCCTTTTCTGCCAATAAGGCAACCTGCGTCGTCACCAACAATTTTAATTATGTAACCTGTCTGTGTTGCATAAACTTTAAAATAGTATTCGTTTTGATAGAACTGACCGATAACACTATTGATAAATTCAATTGAGTATTTTACCTTTGGTGTGTAGTCTTGTGGTGCAACTTCTTCTCTTATAGTTTCTGTTTTTTCCTCAGTTTGTTTAACTTCTTGTTTTTCAGCTTTAACAGGCTGTTCTTCTTTAACAGTTTCGCAAACTTTTTGTTCTTTAACTTCTTTTTCAACCTTTAATGGTTTTTCTTCTTTTACAGTTTTTTCAACCTTTGCAGGTTTTTCTTTTTTAACTTTTTTATCTTCAAAAAGTGTTTTTACATCAAATTCTTCTTCAATTTCGCAAACTTTTACTTTTGCCGGTTTTTTAAAGAAAAATCTTTTTTCTGGATATTCCAGAACTTCGTATGTTACCTGCTCTTTAGTGAGATTTAACTCGCTGAGAGCAAGTTCAATAGCTTCTTCAATAGTGGAAGCCTGTTTGATAACTTCTCTCATATTATTCTCCGTATTTTTCATTTTCTAATTGTCTTGCTTTTTCAAGACGTTTTTTAGCAAGCTCTGCCTGTGATGCTGTCATACGACCTTTTTCATCAGGTACTGCTTTTTTATTATTTTTGGCTTTTTTTCTGGATTCTTTTATCTGCTCTTCTATTTTTGCTTTCTCTTTTTCTGGGTCAAAGAATATTCTTAGGAAGAGGTCTTGCAAAATACCGAATACACTTGAGAAAATCCAATATACAGATACACCAGCTGGCATTATAAATGAGAAATAACCAAACATAACAACAGAATAAATTGGCATAAATTTCATTGGGCCTTCAAGTTTCTGTCCGTTAAGTTTTGTCATCAAAATCTGCTGTGCAAGCATTGCTGTAACACTGAGTACCGGTATAATCCAAAGAATGCTGAAATGTTTTATATCAGGAATTGCTGTAAGGTCCATGCCCAAGAATGACATATTGAAGTTTTGTACAAATTCAATTTCTTTGCCTGTCATAATGCCTGTAAAAGCATCTGGGCTTTGTCTTACAGCTGAAATAATGCTGGATTCAACTGATGCAGATGAAAGATTTCCAAGGATATCTTTTGCAATTGGAGTTGCCTGCATAATAACTTCACTGGAAATACGAGCTACGTGTGTAAGTGGTCTGTAAATAACCTGAATGAGACCAAACAAAATTGGCATCTGGATAAGAAGTGGCAAACAACCTGATGCAGCTGAAAAACCATGTTCTTGTTGAAGACGGATAAGTTCTTCCTGCTGTTTCTGTTTATTGTTTGCGTATTTTTTGTTGATTTCATTTATCATAGGCTGGAATGCAGCCATTTTTATGCTGGATTTTTTCTGTTTCCATGCCAATGGGAACAAGATAAGTTTTGTAATAAATGTGAACAAAAGCAATGCTATGCCGTAGTTGCCCACTATTTCATAAACAATTTTCAATATCCAACCAAGTGGAATTGCTATGATGTCAAATATGCCCATTATTACCTCCGAGCTTTAAGTTGCGTTTATTTATTTGTCCACCTGTGTTTTGGTGGAACTGGGTCTATGCCGCCTTTAAAAAGTGGATTGCATCTTAGTATTCTGGCACATCCTAATATAAGACCCTTTATAATCCCATGTATTTGTATAGCTTGTATCATATACTCGCTACAAGTTGGGTAAAAGCGACATCTTGCGCCCAAAAGAGGGGATATGAATTTTTGATAAAACCGTATTGGCAATATAAAAATTTTCTTTATCATTATAATAACCCTGCTTTTTGAGCAAGAGTTTCCAACTGCGCCTGCACAAGTTGCTGTTTTGAATATGGGGTTTTGCCCCTTGGCACAAGGATAATATCTACACTGCGAGACATATCAAAGGGAAGTGCTCTTACACTTGCTCTTAAAAGGCGACGCGCACGGTTTCTCTTTACTGCATTACCAATTTTCTTGCTGCTTGTTATTCCAAAACGAGTGAAACCATATCGGTTTTTTATAACATGTAAAACCACCAGGCTTCCCACATAACTCTGGCCGCGACGATATGCACGGACAAACTCTTTGTTTTTGTTTACTGCTTTTAATTTCATTTTTTAATTCTTTCTTGTTGTGCAAATACCCTATATAGAAACAAAGACCACCTGTATATCCAGTGGTCTTTTGACTATATCTCAAGGATTTGGAACAACAAATTTACTCTTTAATGATAAATTAAACAGCTAATTTTGCTCTGCCTTTTGCTCTTCTTGCAGCAATAACTTTTTTGCCGTTTTTAGTTGCCATTCTGCCCAAGAAACCGTGAACTTTTGCACGGGAGCGTTTTTTTGGCTGATAAGTTCTTTTCATTTATTCTTCCTCCTGTCAATTTTTTTATATGCAAACAATGGCATTTTTGCCTCTGTTGCCAACCTTTTAAAAGGGTATAAACCCTTGCAAGATAACAGTATATAATACACCATAGTGAATTGTCAAGAAAAATTTTTTGTAAAATCCCTTACAACTCTAATAATTTTTAACATTTTTACATTATATTGTTGATAACTTTTAAAGCCGTAAATATATTTTGTGGTTATTTGAATTTTTTATTTTTTGAAAAAGTTTTCAACATTATATACAAATAATGTTAATTATTATATTTATGTTTATATATATTTATATTATATATATCATTTATTTATATTGTGTTATTGCTTAATTTATGCTATAATTATATGGTTAATAATTATGTTTATTTTATGATACAGGAGATTTTTTAATGAATTCTTTTAATGATGTTTTTTTGGCAGTTAAAGAATACTGCAAACAGACTGTTGTCGAAGCATCTTACAAACTGTTTATAGAACCTCTTGAAATCCAATCTCTTGAGGGCAATACTGCAATTGTTCTTACAAACAGTGAGTGGGCAAAAGGTATTATTGAAGAACGATTTGTTTCTTTAATCCAAAAAGGATTTGAAGCTATTTTGGGATTCACTATTATTGTTAAAATTGAAGTTAAAAAAGAAGAAAGCGAAGAAACAACTCCTATTAACGGTGGAAAATACGCTTTTACTTTTGAAACTTTTATTGTTGGTTCTACAAATAAATTTGCTCACGCTGCTGCTTTGGCTGTTGCCCAAAACCCTGCAACTGCGTATAACCCACTTTTTATTTACGGTGATTCCGGTCTTGGCAAAACTCACCTTCTTAACGCTATCAAGGCTGAGGTTGAGAAAAACAATCCAAGAGCAAACATCATATATATAGACGGCGAAACTTTTACAAACGAAATTATCACTGCTATCAGAGAAAATAAAACAAACGAATTTCATCACAAATACAGACAAGCTGATGTTCTTCTTGTTGACGATATTCAGTTTATCGCTGGTAAGGAAAGTACCCAGGAAGAATTTTTCCACACTTTTAACGCTTTGTATAAAGCAAACAAACAGATTGTTCTTGTTTCTGACCGTCCTGCCAAAGAAATCAAAAGTCTTGAAGACCGTTTGAGAACCAGATTTGAATGGGGCCTTACTGCCGATATTCAGCCACCGGATTTTGAAACCCGCTGTGCTATCATAAAAAGAAAATCTGATTTGCTTCGTCTTGATATAAAAAATGACGCTATTGAATTTATCGCAAGCAAGGTTAAAACAAATATCCGTCAGCTTGAAGGCGTTGTCAAAAAACTTGATGCACTTAAAAGATTGGAAAACAAACCTCCTGTTCTTATAAATGCTCAAATTGCTATAAAAGATATTCTTAACGAACAGCTTCCAATTCCTCTTACTATCGACAAGATTGTTGAAGAGGTTAGCCGTTCTTATTCTGTTAACCCTGCCGATGTAAAAGGCAAAAAGAGAACACAAAATATTGCCGAAGCCAGAAAGATGGCAATGTATATCGTTCGTCAAGTTTGTGAATTATCTATGGAAGATATAGGCAAAGAATTTGGTGGTCGTGACCATTCAACTGTTGTTTATTCCATCAGTAATGTTGAACAGAAAATGGAAAAAGACTCTTTTTATAGGGCCAATATAGAAGATATTATCAAAAATGTAAAAACCCTTTAAAATTAGCCAAAGTTTTCAACAAATTTTTAATTTTTAACATTGAGTTTTTAACATTATAAACATCGCTCAAACCTGTTTGTTGAATTAAACAATTTATCAACAAACTTTCAAGATAAAAAAAATGGTAAAAATATGTACTGCTAAAAAGGTTTACGGATGTTTTCAACAAATTCACAGCCCCTACTACTACTGCTAAAAATTAGTTAGAAATGACTACGAAATCTATCAGTTTTCTGAAATTTTACACTTTTTTACCATGTTGATAATGTTGAAAAGAAAAAATACGGAAAGGACACTACTAAAAGATGAAAATCATCTGCGATAAAAATACACTAAATGAAGCAATTCAAACAGTTTCAAGAGCTGTTGCTACAAAAAGTAATCTTGCATCCATCGAAGGCATTCTCTTTGTTGCTGAAAACGGAACTTTGACTTTGACCGGCTACGATTTTGAAATGGGAATTAAAACTACTTTTGATTGTGATGTTGATATGGAAGGCGATATAGTTCTTTCCAGCCAGCTGCTCGGAAACATAGTAAAAAAATCTACTGACAACAAAATTACCATCGAATGCGATGACAAAATGAACTGCAAAATCAAAAGTGGTATGACTGAATACAATATCAAAGGCATTGATTCAACGGATTATCCTGATTTTCCTACACCAAGCAGTGACAACAGTATAAATATTGAAAACAGTCTTTTCTGTGAAATGGTTGACTATGTTATTTATGCTGTTAGCCAAGACGAAAAACGCCCTGCTCATACAGGTGTACTTGTAAAACTTGAAAACAGAAAACTTACTATGGTTGCTTTGGACGGTTACCGCCTTGCTGTTTGTGAAAGAGAAGTTGATTTTGAAGGCAACTTCTCTATGATTGTTCCTGCAAAAGCTATGAACGAAGTGAGAAAAATTGTTGGCGAAAAAGATGGTAAATTAACAATATTTGCCAACAGAAGATATATTATTTTTAATGCCGGTGAATTTATTGTATTATCAAGATTGCTTGAAGGCGAATTTCTTGACTACAAAAAAGCTATTCCACAAAATTACTCCATTAAAGCTACTGCAAACACAAGAGATTTTATCAATGTTATTGACCGTGTTTCTCTTATCATTACTGAAAGATTGAAAAATCCTGTTAAAGTTAACATAAATGATGATTGTATCAGTGTTAAATGTTCCACAGAAATTGGTGCAGTTTATGATGAATTTTCTGCTGAGGTTGAAGGCGGTACACTTGAAATAGGATTTAATAATAAATATTTGCTTGATGCTCTTAAAGCAAGCAGAAAAGAAGAACTTGTTTTTGAATTTACAGGCAGTTTGTCTCCTTGCGTTATCAGACCAAAAGACAGCGACGATTTTACCTATCTTGTTTTACCAGTGAGGTTTAAAAATGACTAATATTGATATAAAACCACCATTCATCAAACTTGACCAGTTTTTAAAATTTGCTAATGTGATTTATTCCGGAGGCGAGGCAAAAACTGTTATTCAAGGAGGTTTGGTTTCTGTTAATGGTGAAATATGCACTCAAAGAGGCAAAAAACTTTATGATGGTTATGTTGTTTCTTTTGAAGGTGAAGAATTTAAGGTTTGCATAAGTGAATAATTGTTGTATTAAAACACTTTCTCTGGAAAATTTCAGAAATATTAAAAGATGTCAGTTGTCTTTTTGTGATGGTATAAATGTTATTACCGGAGAAAACGGACAAGGAAAAACAAACCTTATTGAATCTTTGTGGCTTTTGACCGGAGCAAAAAGTTTTAGGGGAAGCAAAGACAGAGATTTAATAAAAAAAGATGAGTATTATTCAAGAATTATTTCAACTTTAAGTCAAGATGACTATGATAATAAAATTGAAATTTTGATTGCAGATACTGATAGTAAAAAAGGAAGATATGCGCGTTTTAATGACACAGACCAGAAAAGAGCAGTTAGCCTTGCAGGAAAATTTTATTGCGTGGTCTTTTGCCCTCAGCATCTCACTTTGGTAAGTGGTTCGCCTTCTTTGAGAAGAAAATTTGTTGACGGTGCGTTATGTCAGATTTATCCCGGATATATAAAACTGTTTAAGACGTTTGAAAAATATCTTGAACAGAAAAACAGTCTTTTGAAAAATTATACAAAATATCCTTTGAAAGAGTTTAATGAAACTTTGGATATATATAATCAGAATCTTGCATATCTTGGACAAGAAATCTATAAGAAAAGAAAGCAATATATAGATTTATTATCCCAAAAAGCAAAAATTTACTATGAAAAAATATCAAGTGGCAGAGAAACCATAGATTTTTTCTATAATTCTTTTGCCACCCAACCAAACCAGTTTTACGATTACTTAATTGAAAATATTGAAAAAGATAAAAGAGCAGGTTTTTCTACTTGCGGTGTTCAGAGAGAAGATATTGAAATTCTCATAAACGGTGAACCTGCAAAAGAATTTGCAAGCCAAGGGCAACAAAGAAGTATCGTTTTAAGTATGAAACTTGCTGAAAGCGATATTTTGCAAGAAATGTGTATGATAAACCCTGTTATTCTGCTTGATGATGTTTTGAGTGAACTGGATTTTAAAAGGCAGGAATATCTGCTGGAAAATATAGAAGGCAAGCAGGTTTTTATTTCGTCTTGTGACGAGAACCGTATCAACCTTGCAAAAAGCCAGAAATATCTTGTAAAGGACGGCGAGATTAGCCAGTGTATATAGATATTGCAACAGATTTTTTGCTTAATGATAAAGATATAATTGGTGTTTTCGATTTGGATAATACCACTATAAACAACCATACAAGAAACTTTTTAAACCAAAAACAAAAGGAAAATAAGGTTGTTTATCTTATAAAGGATTTGCCTAAAAGCTTTGTTGTAACAGAGGACGGTATGGTTTATGTTATTGAATTGTCTTCTCAGATTATTAAAAAAAGGCTTGGTATAAAATAATATTTATTGCTTTTATGTATATAGAAAGCGGAGGAAGAAATGGCACAAATAGAAGATAAAGTGGAAAATAATTACGGCGGAGAGCAGATTCAAGTTCTTGAAGGGCTTGAAGCTGTAAGAAAGCGTCCTGGTATGTATATCGGTTCAACCGGACCAAAGGGACTGCACCATTTGGTGTACGAAATTGTGGACAACTCAATTGACGAAGCTCTTGCAGGATATTGTGATGATATTCAAGTTTCCATTTTAAAGGGAAATATTATCAGAGTTAGCGATAACGGACGTGGTATTCCGGTTGGCATTCAGCCAAAACTTGGTATACCTGCTGTTACTGTTGTTTTTACAATTCTCCACGCAGGTGGTAAATTTGGCGGCGAAAGCAGTGGTTACAAGGTTTCCGGTGGTTTGCACGGTGTTGGTGCTTCTGTTGTAAATGCTCTTAGCCAGTGGCTTGTTGTTGAAGTTAAAAACGGCGAAGGCATCTATCGCCAAAGCTTTAAAAGAGGTATTGCTGACGGCGACCTTCAAAGAGTTGGCGACACAACAGAAAAAGGTACTACTGTTGAGTTTATGGCTGATGATGAAATATTTGAAACTTGCGAATATGAATACGAAGTTCTTGCTACAAGACTTAGAGAACAGGCTTTCCTTAACGCAGGTGTAAAAATTACCATTAACGACCTTCGTGATGACGAAAACCCAATTAGTGAAACTATGCACTACGAGGGTGGTCTTAAAAGCTTTGTTGAATATATTCACCAAAAAAGAGATATGACTGTTTTACATCCGGTTATACACCTTAAAACAGAAACAGAAAATTCAACTGCTGAAATTGCTTTGCAGTATAACGACAGCTACAACGAAAATATGCTCAGCTTTGCAAACAATATTCATACTCCAGACGGTGGCACTCACGAACAAGGCTTTAAAAATGCTATTACAAGGGTATTTAACGACTTTGGACGAGAAAAAGGCTATATCAAAGATAAAGAAGACAATCTTACCGGTAACGATGTAAGAGAAGGTCTTACTGCTATTATTTCCGTTAAAGTTACCGAGGCTCAGTTTGAAGGTCAGACAAAAGCAAAATTGGGCAACACAGAAGTTAGAGGTTTGGTGGAAAATCTCGTTTATGAAAAACTTCGTGATTTCTTTGAAGAAAATCCTTCTGTTGCAAAAGTTGTATACGAAAAAGCTTTGAGCGCTCAGAGAGCCAGAGAGGCTGCAAAAAGAGCAAGAGAACTTGTTAGAAGAAAATCTGCTCTTGAAACTGCAAGAATGCCGGGCAAACTTTCTGACTGTTCAAGCAAAGACCCTTCTATTTGCGAATTGTACATCGTTGAAGGTGACTCTGCCGGCGGTTCTGCAAAAGGCGGCAGAGATAGAGAATATCAGGCAATACTTCCTTTGTGGGGTAAAATGATAAATGTTGAAAAGGCTCGTCTTGACCGTGTTTACGGAAACGAAAAACTTATGCCTGTTGTTACTGCTATGGGCTGTGGTATAGGCGAAGATTTGGACCTTGAAAAACTCAGATATCACAAAATTGTTATTATGGCTGATGCCGATGTTGACGGAAGCCATATCAGAACACTTTTGCTTACTTTCTTTTTCCGTTTTATGCGTCCTGTTGTAGAAAAAGGTTATATTTATATTGCTATGCCTCCACTTTACAAAGTGACAAAAGGAAAACAGATTAAATATGCTTATGACGATATTGAAAGAGATGAAATTATTGCTGAATGGCAGACAGGCTACAAAATCAGTCGATTTAAAGGTCTTGGTGAAATGAATGCCGAACAGCTTTGGGATACAACTTTGAACCCTGAAAAACGCGTTATGATGCGTGTTTCTCTTGAAGATGCTCAGAAAGCAGACGAAACATTTACAATTCTTATGGGCGACAAGGTTGCACCAAGAAAAGAATTTATTGAGAAAAACGCAAAATATGTAAATAATCTTGATGTTTAGTTTGCATTGTAATCATCTGCAAAAATGCAGGTGATTACTGATATATTTTTATAAATTTATTCAGAGAGGGAAAATAATGAACCTAATTCACAAGGAAAAATATATCCTTAAACCAGAAACTTTCAATGCCTTCAATATTGATGCGAAGAAAACACAGATAAACAAAAATATCAATTCAATAAAAATAACTGCTCTTATTCAGATTTTTGTTGGTGCAATATTTATTATTGCGTCCATAGTTACAAAGCAGAACAGCCTTTTTGTTTTTAATGTTTTTGCTGTTATCGTTATGTTTTGGGGTGGTTATTCTCTTAAAACAAAACCTGCAAAATATCAAAAACAATTGGAGCAATCTTTGGAAACTGCCTATAAAAACGGCAGATACGGTGAGTGTTTTTTTGATGTTAAATTTTTTGAAGATAAATTGAAATATATGGTTGGAGATAAAGCTGATGAGCTTTATTATATTGAATTTGCAAGATTTTATGATGAAGAAAAATACTTTGCAATACACTTTAACACCGGTGATGTTATAATTTTTAACCCTGATTGTGATAAAGAAAAAATTAAATCTATTATTCTTGATTATAGAAAAAAAGGCGAAATCTCTTCTGAAAATACACAAAAAGAAGAAATTAAAGAGTAAATCATAGTCTAATTTGTAATTTATTTTAATAAAATTACAATTAGTATATATAAGTGGTGTAATCTGCTTGAATTTATAGTGGTTTATAGAAAAGTAAGGAGTATATAAATGATACAGGATAATACAAAATATCTTGATGTTGACATAGAAAAAGAAATGAAAAAAAGCTTTCTTGACTACTCTATGTCTGTTATAGTTTCTCGTGCTTTGCCAGATGTGCGTGACGGGCTTAAACCTGTTCACCGCAGAATTTTATACACTATGTATGAAAAAAATCTTGACGCATCTCACGAATACAGAAAATCAGCAGAAACAGTTGGTGCTGTTTTGGGTTCTTACCACCCACACGGCGACTCTTCTGTTTATGAAGCAATGGTGCGTCTTGCACAAGACTTCTCTTTGAGATACCCTCTCATTGACGGTCAAGGTAACTTTGGTTCTGTTGACGGCGACCCTGCTGCTGCATACCGTTATACCGAAGCAAGAATGAAAAGAATTGCTGATGAAATGTTGCGTGATATCGAAAAAGATACAGTTGACTTTGTGCCAAACTTTGATGATTCCAAAACTGAACCTTCTGTTTTGCCTGCAAGAATTCCAAACTTTCTTGTAAATGGTGCTGTTGGTATTGCTGTTGGTATGGCAACAAATATCCCTCCTCATAACCTTGGAGAAGTTTGCGATGCTATAAACCATCTTATAGATTATCCAGAGGCAGATTTTGCTGAGCTTATGGAATTTATTCCAGGGCCAGACTTCCCAACTGGTGGCATTATTATGGGAAGAAGTGGTATCAGAAGTGCTTACGCAACAGGTAAAGGCAAAATTATTCTTCGCGGCCGTGCTAATATTGAAGAAAAACCAAACGGAAGATACCACATCATTATTACTGAAATTCCATATATGGTTAATAAATCATTGCTTGTGGAAAAAATTGCAGACCTTGTTAAAGATAAAAGAATTGAAGGTATTTCTGACCTTCGTGATGAATCTGACAGACAAGGTATGCGTATTGTTGTGGAACTTAAAAAAGAGGCAAACCCTCAGGTTGTACTTAACCACTTGTACTCTTTGACACAACTTCAAGATACTGTTGGCGCAAACCTTCTTGCTCTTGACGAAGGTGTGCCAAAAGTTATGGACCTTAAAACTATCTTGCAGAAATATATCAATTTCCAGTGTGAAGTGCTTGAAAGAAGAACAAGATTTGACCTTAAAAAAGCAGAAGAAAGAGAACATATTCTCGAAGGTTTGAAAATTGCATCTGATAATATTGACGAAGTTATTCAGATTATTCGTACAAGTTATGATAATGCCAAAGAAAGACTTATGGAAAGATTTGGCTTGTCTGAACTTCAAGCTAATGCAATTCTCAATATGCAATTAAGACGTTTGCAGGGGCTTGAAAGAGAAAAAATTGAGCAAGAACTTGCTGAAATTGAAGAAAAAATTGCATACTACAAAGAATTTTTGTCCAATCACCATATGGTTTTGGAAAAAGTTAAACAAGATGTTTTGGAAATTAAGGAAAAATACGCAGACCCAAGAAGAACTGAAATTGCTCATATCTCCGGTGAAGTTGATATTGAAGACCTTATCCCAGAAGAAGAATGTGTATTCACATATACAAACTTTGGCTATGTAAAACGCCAGCCAAAAACTGTTTATCACGCTCAAAAGCGTGGAGGCCGTGGTGTTAGTGGTATGACAAGAAGAGATGAAGATTTTGTTCAGGAACTCTTTATTTCAAATACCCACGACTATGTTTTGTTTGCTACTGACAGAGGCAGAGTATATCGTCTTAAAGGTTATGAAATTCCGGAAGGCAGCCGTAATGCAAGAGGTGTTAATATTATCAACCTTATCCAGTTACAGCCAGATGAAAAAATTACAACAATTATTCCTGTTCCTCGTGAAAGCGAAGGCTATCTTGTTATGGTTACAAGAAACGGTATTATTAAGCGTACTCCACTTGAACAGTATAACAATGTGAGAAAATCCGGCTTGATTTCTATCACTCTTGATGAGGGCGATACTCTCGCTTGGACAAGAATTACATCAGGCGAAGATGATTTGATTGTTGCAACAAGAAACGGTGTTGCTATCAAATTTAAAGAAACAGATGTAAGAGTTGTTGGCAGAAGTGCAAGAGGTGTTAAGGCTATTGAACTTGTTGACAGCGACCAAGTTGTTGGTATGGGCATTGCAGACGATGAAAGCCAGTTGTTGACTATCACAGAAGACGGTAAGGGCAGAAGAACAAATATGAGCGAATACCGTTTGCAGACAAGAGGAGGTAAAGGTGTAAGAAACTACGATGTAGAAAAAGCCGGTCTTGTTTGTGGTGTGAGAGTTGTTAAGGAAGGCGAAGATGCAATTCTTATTTCTAACTCTGGTATTATAATCAGAACTCATGTTGAAGATATTGCTTTGCAAAGCCGTTACGCTGGTGGTGTTAAAGTAATGCGTGTGGGTGAAGACGATAAAGTTGTTACTTTTGCTGTAACAGTTCGTGAAGATGAAGAAGACGAAAATGATGCAGAAGAAGTTGAAACTAATGAAGTTGAAACTAACGAAATAGAAGTAATTGAAAACCCACAAGTAAGCGAAGAAACAACAGAAGAATAAAATATTAAAAGCTCCGATTAAAAGTTAGTCGGAGCTTTTTTGTATCAAAAAAACTTATTTTTTATAAACTTTAAGTAATATAAGAATTATAATATACTATATGTTTATAAAAATAGCGTTTATATGGTGATAAAATTGAAAAAATATATGTTTTTTAGTTTATGT
>JAHHUE010000026.1 GCA_020024155.1 Oscillospiraceae bacterium
GTATATTTATACTGGATAAAGTTTAAATATTTAACTTATAATATAATAGTTGTATTTGTTTAAATTTATCTATATTTAACTATACTAATTTTTTGTTATAAGATGTTTTATCTAAAAAAATATACACAAACAATATAAAATTTTTAATGAAGATTTTTTCAATAATTAAATAGAAAATACTGTTTATATCTTATTTAAACTGCTTATAATTATCTTTTTTAAAATAACTATACTACTAAATGATATTGATATTATAAAAATAGTATTGGATTTTGATTTGCTTAAAACCGTTGTAAATACTGATTTTTTCGCATATAAACGCATTCGATATTGCAATAAATCTTAATATTTTTGCGCCCAGATTTCCTATAATGATATAAAATGCTATAAGCAGCGTTAAGGGAATATTATAATCTTAGAGAGTAGATATATTTGTTGATTTTGCTCTCCTGTTTGCTGTAATAAGAATTGGCAGACGCATTTGTCAATGATGAGTGAAGTCTTTCCATCTTGACGGTTGATAGGTGGTGGTCTGATATTCTGTACAGAGTAGCATTATTATTGAAAATTCATATATGAGTGCTATGATATACGGCATACAAACGGATAAATCAGGATTTGAGGGGGGTATCTTATGTGGGAAATAAACGAAGAACAGTTAACTGCTACAAAATATATTGATTTCTTAAAAAGAACCGATTTGGGTTCACAATATTCAAAAGAACCGTTTAGGGAAAGAATATCTAAACTTGTCAATAATACTTCAATAAGCCTTGTTGCAAGAAATGAGAACGGCTTAATTGTTGGTATTTTATTCGGATTAACAATTATGCATATTGTTTTTATGTGACAGATTTTGGGGTAGATAGAGATTATGAAGGGAACGGAATCGGTAAACAGCTTATGAAAATGGCACATGATAAAGCTGGCGGAGAAAAGTATATCGCAATATATCTGATAGCAAATGAAAATGCTATTCCATTTTACTAAAATCTTGGTATAGGTTAAAGCATATATATGATTTTACAGATTATATCAAACATATACATAACACATTCATATTTTTTTGTTACAGTAAAAATATAAAAGGACACCATAGCAGTGTCCTAAAAGATTTTAATTTAGAGGTAAATATGAAAAGTTTCGAACATATCGAAAAAATGGAAGCTATTATGAACAGTCACGAAGAAATAATCAAAAAGTTAGAAGATGATTTAGATTTTATTGAAAATCATCAAGAAGATTATAATTCTCTTATAGAGTATTATTTCAGTGAACAGAGAAACCAAGATTTAGAGGATGATAAAAACGGAATTATTCCAAAAACAATGAGCAGAGGCGTGCTTTCTGAGGATTTAATATATGATTTAATGAGCGATTATTATGATTTGGGTATAAGAATGTTGGAAGTATCGGCAAAAATTTTAAAACGATAATTTTTGCAAGCACTATTTAAACTGACTTACATATTGCTGAGCTGACATACCTTTATGCTTTTTGAAAACTTTACAAAAATAGCTTATATCATTATATCCGTTATCTGTGGCAGCCTCTGTTATATTTTTATGTCCCCATTTTATTTCATAACAAATATTTTCAATTCTCACAGAATTTATGTATTCAATAGGTGTTTTACCGGTGTACTCTTTAAATATTCGGCATAGATAATTTGGGGTAAGATTAGAGTTTTCTGCCAGAAGTTCAAGAGTTATATGTTCTGTATAATTTCTGTCTATCCATTTAACTAAATCTGCAATGGTATTTGTTTTTGATGATAATTTTTTTGATACTTTAATTTGAGTAATTTTATTATCAGAATATAAATTTTTGAAAAGCATAAATAAATTGCCCATAGTGGCAAGCTCGTAGTAATCTGCTTTTTCTTTTAATGTATTAAATAAATTTATTATACAGTTATACAGTTCAGTGTTATCTTGGTGGAAAATCGGAGATATTTCTAGCTGACCTGTTATAATCGGATTTATAAAAGACGGAAAAATCTCGTTGCCTTTTTTTATAAGCATAGACAGGTCAAAAACAATACATTCATACTCACAGTCTTCCGGTATACCACGATGAAGATTTTTGCAGTTTACAAAAGCCACATCTCCTGCAAAAAGAGGATAATGCATATTGTTTATAAATAAATTAAGTGTTCCCTCATTAACTTTTATAATTTCAAGTTCTTTGTGCCAATGCAGCGGCATTATATATTGAGAATGAGAAGAATCAACGCAATAAAGCTGTATAGGAAAATCAGCTTGGCCGTGTTGTTTATTTTCGACATATTCATTATATTTCATATTTTTCACCTAAAAGATAAAATAGTACAATAATTTAAGAATAATATACAAGTATTCTATAATATTTTAAATTATAATACAAGTATGTATAATTACGAACAAAAAACGGAGGATAAAATTTATGGCTAAATCAAGACTTATCGGCGATTACCCAGTAATTGGTATCAGACCAACAATCGACGCTCGTCGTGGTATATTGGGTGTAAGAGAATCTCTTGAAGAACAAACAATGAATATGGCAAAAAGTGCTGCAAAACTTTTTACAGAAAACCTTAAATATTCTAACGGTGAACCTGTTAAAGTTGTAATTGCAGATTCAACAATCGGTAGAGTTTCAGAATCTGCTGCTTGTGCAGATAAATTCCGTAAAGAAGGCGTTGATATCACACTTACAGTTACACCTTGCTGGTGCTACGGCGCTGAAACAATGGATATGGACAGAGATACAATTAAAGCTGTATGGGGCTTTAACGGCACAGAAAGACCAGGTGCTGTATATCTTGCATCTGTTCTTGCAACACACGCACAAAAAGGCTTGCCAGCTTTTGGTATCTACGGTCACGAAGTTCAGGACGGTTCTGACACAGAAATTCCAGAAGATGTAAAAGAAAAACTTCTTCGTTTTGGCAGAGCTGCTGTTGCTGCTGCATCTATGAGAGGCAAATCATACCTTCAAATTGGTTCAATTTGTATGGGTATCGGTGGCTCTATCATAGATACAGACTTTATTGAAGACTATCTCGGTATGCGTGTTGAATCTGTTGACGAAGTTGAAATTATTCGCAGAATGACAGAAGGCATCTACGATGAAGAAGAATATCAGAAAGCTCTTAAATGGACAAAAGAACACTGCATTGAAGGCTTTGATAAAAACCCAGAAGAACTTCAAAAATCAAGAGAAGAAAAAGATAAAGACTGGGAATTTGTTGTAAAAATGATGGTTATCATCAAAGACCTTATGAACGGTAACGACAAACTTCCAAAAGGCTGTGAAGAAGAAATGCTTGGTCACAATGCTATTGCAGCAGGTTTCCAAGGTCAAAGACAGTGGACAGACTTCTATCCAAACGGTGACTTTGCAGAAGCAATGCTCAACACTTCTTTTGACTGGAATGGTACTCGTGAACCTTACATTCTTGCAACAGAAAACGATACACTTAACGGCCTTGGTATGCTCTTTATGAAATTGCTCACAAACCGTGCACAGATGTTTGCTGATGTTCGTACATATTGGAGCAATGACGCTGTAAAGAGAGTTACAGGCTATGATATAGAAGGCAAAGCTAAAGAATCTGACGGTATTATCCACCTTATTAACTCCGGTGCTTGCTGCCTTGACGCAAACGCAGAAGCTAAGGACGCAAATGGTAACGGCATTATCAAACCTTGGTACGATGTTACAGAAGCTGACCAAAAAGCTATTATGGAAAATACAACATGGAACTATGCTGACATCGGTTATTTCAGAGGTGGCGGATACTCTTCACGCTTTGAAACAAAAGCAGAAATGCCTGCAACAATGATTAGACTTAACATCGTTAAAGGTCTTGGTCCAGTTCTTCAAATTGCTGAGGGTTGGACAGTTGAATTGCCACGCGAAGTTTCTGACACACTTTGGAAGAGAACAGACTACACATGGCCTTGCACATGGTTTGCTCCAAGATGTACAGGCGAAGGTGCATTTAAAACAGCTTATGATGTAATGAACAACTGGGGTGCAAACCACGGTGCTATTTCTTACGGTCATATCGGTGCAGATTTGATTACACTTTGTTCAATGCTTAGAATTCCTGTTTGTATGCATAATGTACCAGAAGAAAAAATCTTCCGTCCAGCAGCATGGAACGCATTTGGTATGGATAAAGAAGGCGCAGATTACAGAGCATGTGCAAACTTTGGCCCATGCTTTAAGAAATAAGGAGATATAAAATTATGTTATACATGGAATTAAGAGAACAAATTTGTGATGTTTGTCACAAAATGTGGCAGCAAGGCTGGGTTGCAGCAAACGACGGTAATGTATCTGTAAAACTGCCGGACGGAAACTTTATGGCAACACCAACAGGTATAAGCAAAAGCTTTATCACACCTGAAAAACTTGTTATCATTGACTCTGATGGCAAAGTTATTGAAGGCGAACCAGGCTACAAACCATCAAGTGAAATCAAAATGCACTTGCGTTGCTACAAAGAAAGAGAAGATGTTGGTGCAGTTGTACACGCACATCCAGCAACAGCAACAGGTTTTGCAGTTGCAGGCAAAAGCCTTGACAGCTATTCTATGATTGAAACAGTTGTTGCAATTGGTTCAATTCCTCTTACTCCATACGGCACACCAAGTACAAACGAAGTGCCAGACGCAATTGCTCCATACCTTAAAGAACACGATGTTATGCTTTTGCAAAACCATGGTGCTCTTACAGTAGGTTGCGACCTTATCACAGCATACTACCGTATGGAAACATTGGAACTCTTTGCAAAAATTTCTCTTACAGCTCACCTTTTGGGTGGTGCAAAAGAAATTGAAAAACCACAAATAGACAAACTTTTGGATTTGCGTGAAAATTACTATAAAGTAACTGGCAAACATCCAGGTTACAAACACTATAACGAAGAAAAATAATTGCTTTAAATAAACGGTTATTATAGACAGTTTAAAATTCCCCTTTGTGAAAATAAGTTTTGCAAAGGGGAAAATTTTAGGAGGACTTAACTGTGGCATATTGTCTTGCAATTGATATAGGTGCATCAAGTGGACGCCATATTCTTGGTGAGTATGTAGACGGAAAACTAAAAATTGAAGAAATTTATCGTTTTGATAACGGTCTTAAAAAAGTGGACGGTTATCTTTCTTGGGATATAGAATATCTTTCAAAAAATATTATTGAAGGTATAAAGAAATGTGCAGAAATCGGCAAAATTCCTTCAACAGTTGCAATTGATACATGGGGTGTTGACTATGTTCTTCTCGATAAGAACAATAAAGAAATTCTCCCTGCTGTTTCTTATCGTGACAGCCGTACAGATGGAATACCGGAAGAAGTTGACAAAATTATAAGTCAGAATGATTTATATGCAAAAACAGGTATTCAAAGAGCAAATTATAATACAATTTATCAGCTTTATACTGATGTTAAATCCGGCAGACTTGAAAATGCAGAACATCTTTTGATGATGCCGGAATATTTAAGTTATATCCTTACAGGTGTTATGAAAAGCGAGTACACAATTGCGTCAACAACCTCACTTTTAAATGCATATAACAAAAACTGGGATATGGATATTATAAAAAGACTTGGCATTAAACCAACAATTTTTAACGAAATACAAATGCCGTCAACAAAAGTTGGCAACTTTACACAACAAGTTATTGATTATGTTGGATTTGATGCAGAAGTTGTTTTTGCACCATCTCACGATACAGCAAGTGCAGTTGCAGCTTGCACACTTACAGGACATGGTATGTATATTTCTTCTGGTACTTGGAGCTTAATCGGGGCACAGAATAATTATCCGGTACTTACAGAAGCAGCACTTAACGCAAACTTTACAAATGAAGGTGGGGTAAAGGGTACATACAGATTTTTGAAAAATATTATGGGTATGTGGCTTATCCAAAGCATTAGAAATAATCTTGGCAGAAAATATTCTTTCCAAGAAATGATGGATATGTCCAGAGAAAGCACATATACAAAAACATTTAATCCAAACGACCCACGCCTTGTTGCACCTGAAAATATGATTGAAGCAATTACAGAATGTCTTGGAGAAAAAGAACTTCCTATTGCTGATATTATAAACAGTGTTTACCATTCTCTTGCTAAATCTTATGCAGAAGTTGTAAAAGAAATTGAAGAAGTAACCGGCGAAGAAGTTGACTGCATAAATATTGTTGGTGGTGGCAGCCAGGCAACATATCTTAATGAGCTTACAGA
Source organism: Oscillospiraceae bacterium (assembly GCA_020024155.1). Lineage (GTDB taxonomy): Bacteria > Bacillota > Clostridia > Oscillospirales > Ruminococcaceae > RGIG3102. The sequence continues at coordinate 6,238 of JAHHUE010000026.1, forward strand.
AAAATATACACACAAACCTGTTACAGCAGGACCTGTTGAGGCAACTGCAATAGGAAATCTTAAAGCTCAGTTTGATTATCTTTTACAGAAATAAAATTATATTTATTTGGGTATTTTTTATAACATATAAAAACAGCACTGAGAATTTTCTTGGTGCTGTTTTTCTGTAAATTTATATTTATGATATAGTAAAAATGATAAAACATAATTTGAAAGAAAAGGTATCTATGAGAAAAATAAAATTTTTACATATTATTTGTGGGCTGATATGTATTATACTGTTTGTTGTTTTTGTAATAATGGGTTTTTTTGAACGGATATTTTTTATTCCTGCATTGTGTGCAATTATTGGATATATGGTAATTGATAAAAAGTATTTAAGATTCCCTAATTGCCAAGCTTTTACAAATATAGACCGACTTTTATAAGCAAAAAAACATACATATTACTGCTATAAATGTGGGGAAAAATTGAAATTGAAAAATAGTGTATTATAAAAAAGCGTGACTTTTAAGCCACGCTTTTTGTTTTGATGATTTTATTGTTCAGCATCTTTTTCTGATTTTTCAACACCTTTTTTATAAAGATATAGGCATAAAGATAAAACAATAAAACAAAGTATGAACATAGATATAAACATAAATATTGCTGTTGCAATTGAACCAATAAGTTTATGATAATTATTAAAAGAAATTACACCCCAAATTATACCCATAATAATACCGGCTACGGAACTTACTATAATATTTGTGCTTACAGTTGGTTTAAGCTTTCTGTCCCATATACCATTTTTTAAATAAGAGATAGTCATAAATAAACAGGTGATAGAAAGAACTGCACATTCTCCTAAAATAGGCTTGGCATCTCCACCATAAGCAATCAACTGCACAACAATAGATATAATAAGTAAAGTGTAAAAGAGCCAGCAGGCGTTATGCTCAACTTTTAATGCTTTTAATTCCTGCATTTCATCAAGATTAGATTTATTCTTCTTCATCTTCGTCCTCCCAAAATAAAGTATCAAGATTTTTACCCAAAGCTCTGCAAATTTTTCTGCAAAGTTTTATAGTTGGATTATATTCGCCTTTTTCAATAGCATTTATGGTTTGTCTTGAAACACCAACCATATCTGCCAAATCTTTTTGCGTCATATCTTTTTCAGCCCTTGCAACCTTTATAGCGATATTCTTTGGCATACAATCAACCCCTTTCGTTGAATACATATTAAATTATAATTGATAAAATGTCAAGTATATATTACAAAAAATATCTTATAATTTACTTTTTTAAAAATTACTCAAATAATAAAAATAATATATATCTATTTAGATAAAAAAATCTATTATAATATCATAAAAATAATTCATAGCAAAATACATTTACATTGTTAAATTTTTATGGTATATTATTAGCGCTGAAAAGTTAATTATTTAGCAATAATAATAATCAGTGCCAATAGCGCTCAGGCTCCACCTGTTCCCATTCCGAACACAGAAGTTAAGCTGAGCTACGCCGAAAATACTTGGATGGAGACGTCCTGGAAAGATAGGAAGGTGCTGATTTTTTTTGAAATAATTTACATTTCAATTTTATTTATATTTTTTGGAGGAATGACAATTGAAAAAAATGAGATTGTTAAGTTTGATTCTTGCGCTTGTTTTGGCAGTTGGTTGTGCTAAAACACCAGATGATTCAAATAGTGGTGCAGCTAAATCCGGTACATTCACAGCAAAAGCTGGCGGATACGGTGGTGAAATGAATGTTGAAGTTGATGTTGATGGCGATAAAATCGTTGATATCAGATTGGGAGATCATCACGAAAGCTCACCAGTTATCAAAAGAGCTTTCCCAATGATTAAAGAAAGAATTATCGAAGCACAAACACCAGTAGTTGACAATGTTTCCGGTGCAACTTTCTCTTCTTTCGCTGTTAAAAAAGCAGTTGCAGACGCAATGAAAGAAGCAGGTAAAGACTTTGGTGAAATCACAATGACAACACAGGGGCCAGCTGTTGAAAAGAAAGAAATGGAAGCAGTTGAAACTCAGGTAGTAGTTGTTGGTGGTGGCCCAGCAGGTTTGTCTGCTGCAATCGAAGCAAAAGAAAACGGTATCAATGATGTTATGATTGTTGAAAAATTGGATATCCTAAGTGGTAACGGTAAATTCGACATGAACTTCTTTGATATGATTAACTCAAAAGCTTCTTTGGCAAATGGTGTAGAAGACTCAGTTGAAAAATTCGTTGAAGAAAAGAAAAAATCTGCATGGGATACAGATGCTCGTTTGATTGCTCAGGCAGAAGGCGCAGCAGAAGTTGACAGCTGGCTTAGAGAACACGGTATAGAACTTAACTACAACTACGGTGGTAGAAGCTGTATGGCAGAAGCAGAAGCATACGCAGGTGAAGAAATCCAAGACAACTTAGAGAAAAAAGCTAACGAACTTGGTATTGATATAAGAACAGGCACAAAAGGTGTTGACCTTATCATCGAAGATGGCAAAGCAACAGGAGTTAAAGTTGAAGGCAAAGAAGGCACATACGATATTAAAGCAGATGCAGTTATCGTTGCAACAGGTGGTTTCTCATCCAATAAAGATTTGTTGAAAAAATATGTTCCAGGTTCAGAAAGATTGGCTACATCTAACCAGATGAGTGCAACAGGTGACTTTGTTTCAATCTTTGAAAAACACAATATCGCTATGGACCATATGGACAAACTCAGTATCTTTAAAACAATCATCACAAACAGAAGAGATTTGACAGGTTTTGGTGACGCATTTATTTTTGTTAACAAAAACGGTGAAAGATTTACAGATGAAACTGCTGGTGGTATGGGCACAGCAAACGCTATTCTTGACCAAGAAGGCGGCAAAGCATACTACATCTATGACCAGAAAATGTACGATGCTGGTTACAGACTTAGAAAACACAACAAATTGGGTTACCATAAAAAAGCTGATACATTAGAAGATTTGGCAAAAGAATTGGGCATCAACGGCGAAAACCTTGTAAAATCTGTTGAAGATTTCAACAAAGCTATCGACGGCGAAATGGAAGACCCATTCAGAAAAACAGAATTTGGCCAAGAAAAGAAATTTAACACAGAAGGCCCTTTCTACGGTGTTGAAGTTGAATCTGCTATTCACATGACAAAAGGTGGTGTTGTAGCAGACGAAAAAGCACAGGTTATGGATAACGACGGTAAAGTTGTTGAAGGCTTGTACGCAGCAGGTGAAGTTACAGATACAAGTGGTGCTTACAGTGCAGCTGTTGTATTTGGTAGAATTTCCGGCGAAGAAGCAGCTAAATACATCTTGGAAAAATAATTAAATTATTTACCATAATATAAAAACAAAGAGACTATTAGTTATGCTGATAGTCTCTTTTTATTTTAATTATAATATTTGTAAATGATACATATATTTATATTAAATATATTATAATAAAACAGTAGGTAAAATGATAAAAATAATGTATAATACCATAGAGGTGATATTTTGAGAGAGAAAATAATGAACATTGTAGTTTATTGCGAAAGAGTTAAGAAACTATATGATGATTGTCACATACAAGCATATTCTGCGCAAGCTGCGTTCTTTTTTATATTTTCAGCTGTGCCAACAATTATGCTGGGTATTATAATGTTTGGTTATCTTTTTCCATTTGATATACAACTTGTAAATAACTTTTTATCAGATATATTTACAGATGGTGCCAGAGAAACAGTTTTAAGAATTTTTCAAGAAATACTGGACCATTCAACAATACCACTTGCGTCCATTACAACAGTTTTTCTAGTGTGGGCAGCAACAAAAGGGGTAAGAAGTATTGGCAGTGGCATAAATGCAATATATGAAAGTGAAGATAAGTATAATTTTGTTCAATTTGCTTTAAGAAGTTCTATATACACAATTATTATGGTACTTATTGCTCTTATATCAATGGTTATACTTGTGTTTACAGCTCCACTTGAAAATCTTGTTGAAAAGATTTTAGGCCCAAAGGCAGATTTTATTTTTACATTGATAAATATGAGAAATATCATATTTTTCTTTATGTTTGCATTACTTTTTGCTTTGGCTTATTCAACACTTACAAGAAGCGAGCTTACAATTAAAAATCATCTTCCAGGGGCGTTTATTGCGTCAGGAGGCTGGCTTATTTACTCATATGGCTATTCCATATATATAAAATACTTTTCAGGTTATTCTTCTATTTACGGCTCAATAGGTGCTGTTATGTTGTTTATTATCTGGTTATATATGTGTATGAACATACTTTTATGCGGTGCATTATTTAACAGAATAAGAGCCAACGGATACCAGCCTTAATGTGAAAATATCACTGACAAAAATAAGGTTAAATGATAGTATAAAGGATATAAAACAGAAGGGATTATATTAAATATGAAATTTATATCGTGGAATGTAAACGGTATCAGAGCTTGTCTTGAAAAAGGCTTTGAAGATACTTTTAATACTCTTGATGCAGATTTTTTTGCAATTCAAGAAACAAAATTACAACCGGAGCAAGTAACATTTTTTCCTGAAAATTATCATAAATATTGGAATAGTGCAGAGAAAAAAGGATATTCCGGAACTGCAATTTTTGCAAAAAAAGAGCCTTTAAGTGTGCAGTATGGTATAGGAATACCAGAACACGACACAGAGGGCAGAGCCATAACTTTGGAATATGATAATTTTTATTTTTTAAATGTGTACACACCAAACGCACAAAGAGAGCTTGCTCGTCTTGATTATCGTATGCAGTGGGAAGATGCATTAAGAGAGTACATAAATAAGCTTAACAGCAAAAAGCCGGTTATTTATTGTGGCGACTTAAATGTTGCACATAATGAAATTGACCTTAAAAACCCAAAAACAAACCGTAAAAGCGCAGGCTTTTCCGACGAGGAAAGAGCAAAGTTTACACAGCTTTTAAACTCAGGTTATGTGGATAGTTTCAGATATCTTTATCCAGATAAAGTGGAGTATTCTTGGTGGAGCTATATGCGTCAGGCAAGAGAAAAGAATATAGGTTGGCGTATAGATTATTTTGTTGTTTCAGACAGTATAAAAGATAAGATAAAAGACAGCTATATTTTGCCACAGATTATGGGCAGTGACCATTGTCCGGTGGCACTTGAAATAGATTTATAATTAAGTTAAAAAATATAATAATAAGTTATAATAAAACATAATAATTATGTAGTTGACTTTTTTTTACATTTAATGTAATGTATAGAAAAGGAGGAGTAGTTATGGAGTTAACAATGTTTTATATTTGGCTTGGTCTTGCTATTGTTTTTGCAATTGGTGAAGCTATTACAACAAGTATATTCAGTATATGGTTTGCAATTGGTGCATTTGTTGCTCTTTTTGTTTCAATTCCTTTTCCGGATGCGATTACTGCGCAAATTGCAGTGTTCATTATTGTAACAGCGGTTACTTTGTATTTTACAAGACCAATTCTTACAAAAAAAGTGTTCAAGAAAACACCTACAAACCTAGATATGCTTATAGGTTCAACAGCTGAAATTATAGAGGATGTAACGCCTAATAAAACAGGCAGAGCAAAAGTAGATGGCCTTTTCTGGAAAGTAAGGTCAGAAGACACAATTTTAGTTGGTGAAAAATGTCAAATCGTAAATATTGAGGGAGTCTCTCTCATTGTGAAAAAACAAAATGTAAAGGTATAGAAAGGAGATAATAATATGTGGATTTTTATTATCGCTATTTTAGTAATTGTTATAATTGCACGTAATGTTATCATTGTACCACAAGCACACGCTTATGTTGTTGAACGCTTTGGTATTTTTGATTCTGTTTGGAACGCAGGTTTCCATTTCAAAGTGCCATTTGTTTCTCGTGTAGCAAAGAAAGTTTCTTTGAAAGAACAAGTTGTGGATTTTCCACCACAGCCAGTTATTACAAGAGATAATGTTACAATGCAAATTGATACAGTTGTGTTCTTCCAAGTTACAGACCCAAAATTGTTTACATACGGTGTTGAAAGACCAATCAATGCAATTGAAAATCTTACAGCAACAACACTCCGTAACATCATTGGCGATATGGAACTTGACCATACTCTCACAAGCCGTGATACAATCAACTCTCAGATTACAAGCCTTTTGGATGAAGCAACAGACCGTTGGGGTATAAAAATCAACCGTGTTGAACTTAAAAACATTATTCCACCAAGTGAAATCCAAGACGCTATGGAAAAACAGATGAAAGCAGAGCGTGAACGCCGTGAAAGCATTCTTCGTGCAGAAGGTGAAAAACGCAGTCAAATTCTTGTTGCAGAAGGTGAAAAAGAATCTGCAATTCTTCGTGCACAAGCTGAAAAAGAATCTGCTATTCTTCGTGCTGATGCTGTTAAGGAACAGAAAATCCGTGAGGCAGAAGGTGAAGCTATGGCTATTATGACAGTTCAAAAAGCTTTGGCAGACGGTATTACAGTTCTTAACGAATCCAACCCATCAAAACAGGTTCTTACACTTAAAAGCCTTGAAGCTTTCCAGAAAGTTGCAGACGGCAAAGCTACAAAGATTATTATTCCAAGCGAAATACAAAACCTTTCAGGTCTTGTAACAAGTGTTCAAGAACTTGTAAAACAGTAATTTTTTTTCTGTTAAATTGCTTGAAAACAATATATATAAACGGTGTAACTTATCAGTTACGCCGTTTTTTATTAAATTTAAAATATAAATAAAGGTCTGTACTTTAAAAATTAACAATAATATATTATAATAATTATATCTATAACATAATATATATTATAATTATAACAAAGGAAAAAGATGTATGAACAAGACAATTGCAGCACGCTTTTTTAGTGCAATAAGTGTGCTTATACTTGTAAGTGTTGGTATTCTCGGTATAATTTTTATGCTGTTTGCCAACCGTTATTTTGAGGGCGACAGACTTAATATTTTAAACCTTTGTGTTGAAAGTGTTGAGGATAATTTGGAAGTAACATATGAGGGAAATGTATCAAAAATAAAGGATTCCGGAGCACTTAGAGAGAATCTTAAACTTATAAGCCAGACAACACAAACCATTGTTATGGTTGCAGATAAAAGTGGTAATATTGTTGCAACAACAGATGAAAGATTTATCAGTAGTGTGGATAATGTTCTTCCAAACGATATACTTAAAATTGCAGATAGCAAGGAAGAAACTGTAAAAGTAAGCGATTCTGTAACAAAACTTACAGGGGATAATTATTACGCAGTAGGTAAAGCTATAAGAAGGAACGGAAATATTACAGGATATATTTTTGTTGCAAGCAGCGCAGTTACAATTCTTATATTTACAAATGCTTTGCTAACAACATTTTTGCTTTCAGCAAGTGTTATGATACTTATTTCCAGCATTGTTTCTTTGGCTGTTACAAGCAGACTTACAACACCGCTTAGAAATATAACAAACGCAGCTAAGTGTTTTAGTCAAGGAGATTTTTCAGCCCGTGCGTCAGTTGAGGGCGATGACGAAGTTGCACATCTTGCATATACATTTAATAATATGGCAACCTTTGCAGAAAACAACGAAACTTCTCGCTCAAACTTTGTTGCTAATATAGCACACGAGTTAAGAACACCTATGACAAGTATAAAAGGTTTTGTTGACGGCATTATAGACGGAACTATTCCACCGGATAAAGAGCCAACATATCTTAAAATTGTCAGCGATGAAATTGGACGTTTGGCACGCCTTACAAACAGTATGCTGGATATTTCCAAGCTTGACAGCGGCGAATTTATTATGAATGTTAAAAAATACAATATTTGGGATACAATTTCAGCAGTTGCATTTGCCTTTGAAAGCAGAATTGAAAACGCAGAAATTGCAGTAAAAGGTTTTGAGCCACAGCGTATAAATGTTATGGCTGATCAGGATATTATTCATCAAGTTGTATATAATATTGTTGATAATGCGTTAAAATTTACACCAAAAGGTGGTTATATTGCGTTTAATGTAACACAAACAGGGGATTATGTAACTGTAAAAATAAGGAATTCGGGTGTAGGCATTTCCAAAGAGGCACTGCCTTATGTTTTTGAAAGATTTTACAAGGCTGATACAAGCCGAAGTGTGCATACAAAAGGTGCAGGCATAGGTTTATATATAGCAAAAACACTTGTTCAAAGAAGTGGTGGGGAAATTTATGTAGAAAGTATCCAAGGGGAATACACAGAATTTATCTTTACACTTCCGGCAGAAAAAACAGAGAAATCTGACAAAATGAAAAAGAATATGAACGAAAAAAATAAAAAAGCGTTGAAAGAACAAAACAATAAGAAAAAGAAAAAAAATAAAAAATAAATATATTTATAATATAAAGTTTTAAGCTCTTTGCAAAATATGAAATATATGAGAAATGATATTTTGTGTCAAAAAATTTTCACAAATTAACTTTATTATGTAAACAGATAGTTTGTGAGAAGATAATCTCATATAAAATAAAATTACTCAAGGAGAAAGTAATTATGACACCTAAAAATAAGAAAAGTAAATTGCCAGCCATAATTTTAATTGTGGCAATTATGGCAGTAAGCATAGGTGGTGGCGTTGCCGTCGGCAATGTTTTTGAAGGCTCTGCAATGATGAATAAATTTTCTAATGTGCTTGGAATAACAGCTATAAGCAATTCGAAAAATGATGGTAATCACATCGTTGAAATAAATCCAGTGCCAGAAATTAAGGACAGTGGATATGAAACAACAGATATTTATGAAAAGGTAAACCCTTCTGTTGTAAGTATAAATGTTTATGGAAATCAATCCATATCTCCACTTGGCTCAGGCACAGGTATTATAATGACAGAAGACGGATATATTATCACAAATGCACACGTTGTTGACGGTGGCACAAGTGTTAATGTAGTTTTTGAAGATGGCACAAATGCTCGTGGAACAATAATAGGTATGGATAAAATTACAGACCTTGCAGTTGTAAAAGTTGAGAAAAAAGGTCTTAAAGTAGCAGAATTCGGAGATTCTTCACAGCTTAAACAAGGCGAAAGAGTTGTTGCAATTGGTAATGCTGGTGGACTTTCCAGCACAATTACACAAGGTATTATCTCCGGTTTGGACAGAGATTTGGGTGAAGGCGCAAGAAGTCTTAGACTTATTCAAGTTGACGCAGCTATAAACCCTGGTAACTCAGGTGGTCCACTTATCAACCGTTTTGGTCAGGTTATTGGTATAAACAGCTCAAAAATTGCAGATGTTGACTTTGAAGGTATCGGTTTCTCTATTCCGATTAAAGAGGCATTGCCAATTATAGAAAGCATAATAGAACACGGATATGTTACAGGCAGAGCTGTTTTAGGGGTTTCAATAGTAGAGCTTAATGAATCTAACGGACCAAGAAATGGCTTGCCAAGCAAAGGCATATACATTGCAGAAATTCAACAAGACAGTGACCTTATAAATAAAGGCGTAAGAACAAGAGATGTTATTATTGAGGCTAACGGGCAGGTAATCTCAACATCAGATCAACTGTTGCAGGAACTTGATAAATATTCTCCTGGGGATATGTTTAATCTTGTAATATATCGTGCAGAAACAGACCAAACATTCTCGGTTGATGTACTACTTATGGAATCTATGCAATAAAAATAAAACTCTGCTTTTAAAGCAGAGTTTTTGTTTTGTATAAAATATACTGTTATGTCCATCTAGGACTTTCAGATAGAACAGCACACTCTTTTTCAAGGCTTCGTGGCACATCAATAGTTCGTTGGTTTCTGCTGCCTTTAAACCTTAAATCAAGGCTTTTTTGGCTCTCTATAAATGGGCCGTCAATAAGAATATCAATGTTTTCAAGTAAATTATATTTATCGTCATTTTTATCAGATATAAGCTGTTCAAAAAGATAACCTGTAAACGCACATATTTCATATCCATTTCTCTTTAACTCTTTTGCAAGAACAGCAAGTGGTTTTGGTTGACAAAAAGGGTCGCCACCGGAAAAGGTTACGCCCTTAACCAATGGGTCTTTTTGTATCATTTCCATAATTTGAGTTACAGTATAATCTTCTCCTGTGCCAAAAGAATGGGTCTGTGGGTTGTGACAGCCGGCACAGTTGTGTATACATCCTTGTGTATAAATAACAAAGCGAATACCAGGGCCATCTGTTATACTGTTTTTGTTAAATCCGGAAACATTTATTTTTAAATTTTCCATAATTCACCTATTTTTTTCAATTTTATTTTATTCATAAGAAGTATGTAAATAATCACACATATTATTATAAAAAGACATAGAATTGTAGAGCACATAGCAGTGAAGAAGTTTAAAGGAAACATATTTATCATTATGCTTACAACAGGGTCTAAAAGCCATAAATCGTTGGAGAAAAACACATAGTGGAAATTTGTCCAAAACCAGTTAAAATTAGTTGCAAATATAATGCTTAAAATGACACATATACCGGCAGTAATAATGGCAGAAAATTTGTATTTTTTTCCCAAATTGTACCTAAAAGCTTTAAAACCATCTTTTTTTATAAGATAAGCAGAGGAAATAAGAATAAGTAAAATAATTGCAATATTAAAATGTATAACATTAACAAAAAGTTTTTGCACATCAACCATATGTTGTTTTTCATTAGGGTCAAAAATTTCGGTCTTTTTACCATGCACCTCGTATTGCATATCAAGATTTTCAGCTTTATCAACCATATAATCTAATAATTGGTCAGTAACAAGCATAAGGTCACTGTGAGAAATGCCGATTAAAAATGCAGTCTGATTTTTTGTATATTGCCAATTGTAAAAACTTCTGTTGCAACTTACATAGATAATAGAAGACAGAAGTGCAGAAACAAAGGCAAATGGAAGAATAAGATTATACAAAATTTTTTTCATAGTATTTCCTCAAATATATAAATAATATTGTATAAAGAATAACACTTATATAATTGTTTTACAAGTCAATGCCATAATAAACTATGGCAGTTTTTTGTTTTATTATATTTGTGTTTAAAATAAAATACTTTTATGATACAATATACACATTAAATATACATTACAAGGAGATAAGTCTTATGCAATGGACTGATATAAAAATTATTTGTGATAAAAAATATGAAGATGTTTTTGATTATGTAAGTAGTGAAGTATGCCCTATGGGTGTTCAGATTGAAGACTACTCTCATTTGGAAGAAGATGTGCTTGAAATTGCACATATTGACCTTATAGAAAAAGATTTATTGGAAAAAGACAGAACAAAAATAATAGTTCATCACTATATTTCACCAGAGCTTGACGCACAAGAATCTTTGCTTGTTTTGCAAAACAGACTTACAGAAGAAGGCGTTGAATTTACAACAGAGATAGAATATGTAAATCAAGAAGACTGGGAAACAGGCTGGAAAGCTTATTATCACGCACTTGAAGTGGGTAATAATCTTATGGTTTGTCCTTCTTGGGAAGACTGTGAAACAGACAGAAAAATATTAAGACTTGACCCAGGTATGGCTTTTGGTACTGGTACACACGAAACAACAAACCTTTGTCTTGAAGTGCTTGACCGTACGATTAAAGGTGGAGAAAGAATTCTTGATGTTGGTACTGGTAGCGGTATTCTTGGCATTGCAAGTTGTATTCTCGGTGCAAGCAGTGCAGAAGGTGTTGACATTGACCCAACAGCTGTTAAAGTTGCAAACGAAAACGCAGAGCTTAATGGTGTAAGCGATAAATTTACCATTAAAGTTGGTGACCTTAGCGAAGAAGCATCAGGAAAATACGATATTGTTGTTGCCAATATTGTTGCAAACGCAATTATGATGCTTTCAAAAAATGTTCCACAATTTCTCAAAGAGGGTGGACTTTATATTACAAGTGGTATTATCATAGACAGAAAAGACGAAGTTTTGGCTTGTCTTGAACAGCTTGGATTTAAAATTCTTAAAGTACACACAAAAAATAACTGGGTATGTATAGAGGCAACAATATAAGTATGACAGATTTTACAATTGAAACCTTGTCCCACGGCACAAAAGTGTGCATAAATAAAACACATCGTTTTGGTACAGATGCCTTTTTGCTCAGCCATTTTGCAGGTGTTAAATATGCTCAAAAAGCACTTGATATAGGCACTGGTTGTGGCATTATCCCTTTAAGATGGAAAGATAACGGACACAAAGGAGAGGCTTTTGGTCTGGAAATTGACAATCAGGGTATAGAGCTTTTAAATAAAAGCAAAGAGCTTAATAATATAGAAAATCTCATTGGTATATGTGCTGATATAAGAGAATTTACAGGTATGGAAGGTACATTTGATGTTATTACCTGCAATCCTCCATATTTTACAGCCGGAAAACCAAAAGATGATGAGAAAAAGGCAAGTTTCCGTCATCAGCTTACACTCACAGATGATGATGTTGCAAAAGCAGGTTACAGACTTTTGAGAGATAACGGAAAATTATGTATCTGTCAAAGACCTGACCAACTTGCACAGGTTATATATGCTATGAAAAATAATCGCATAGAACCAAAAATAATTCGTTTTGTGCGTCAGAGAAAAGACAGTAAACATCCGTGGCTTGTGCTTGTAGACGGCAGAAAAAACGGTGGAAAAAGCCTTACAGTTATGCCAGATTTAATTATGGAAGACGAAAACGGAAATTTCTCAGAGGAAATACAAAGAATATACGGCAAAATAGAATAACACAATACTCCATAGGTCAAAAAGCTTATGGAGTATTTTTTTGTGCAAAAAAAGAGTACCCAAAAGGATACTCTTTAAAAATTTATTTTTCTTCTGTAAGCAATTTTTCAACTGTTGAAAATGCGTTGTCAAGGTAATCGCCTTCAAAGAGTTCAATAACACCTTGGTCACAGTTTTGTGCAAGAGCTGGGTCAATTGGAATTTCAGCAAGAACAGGCAAGTTATATTTTTCAGCTGTCTGTTTAACTTTGCTTTCACCAAAGAGATAAATCTTTTTGTCACAGTCAGGACATTTAACATAGCTCATATTTTCAACAATACCAAGAACCGGAATGTTCATCATATTTGCCATTTTCAAAGCTTTTTCAACAATCATAGAAACTAATTCTTGTGGAGAAGCAACAATGATAATACCGTCAACTGGAAGTGATTGATAAACTGTAAGTGGCACATCACCTGTTCCAGGAGGCATATCAATAAACATAAAGTCTACATCATTCCAGATAACTTCACTCCAAAACTGCTTGATAACACCTGCAATAATAGGGCCACGCCATAAAACAGGGTCTGTTTCTTCCCTGAGCATAAAGTTTGCGCTCATAAGCTGAATACCTGTTTTGCTGATATTTGGAATGATGCCGTTATCGTTGCCAACAATTTTATCGTGAACACCAAATGTCTGACCGATAGATGGCCCAGTAACATCAGCATCAAGAACAGCTGTGTTGTAGCCTTTTCTCTGGCTGAGAACAGCAAGAGTGCTTGTTACAAGGCTTTTACCAACGCCGCCTTTACCACTGATAACACCAATAACTTTTTTTACGCTGGATAAGTCATTGAGTTTGTCTTTTTGAGGTTCTGTTCTTTCACCACAAGTTCCACTTGAACAGGAACTGCAATTATGTGTACAATTTTCACTCATATATATAATTCTCCTTAAAGTATATTATAAAAGTATACATTGCTTTTTATAGTATACACCTTTTAATCAAATTTTCAACAGGTTGTTGTTGAAATGGTTTAATAATACATATTCAAAATATCGAAAAATGTCAATATAAAGTTAAATTTTAACATCTAGTAAAGTTTTAAACAAAGTTTTCAACACTGTGTTGAAAACTTTTCAGACCCATAAATCCCCTATTATTAAGCTTTTTAATATTTTGTAAAATTCTGACAGTTTAAAACATAAAATAAAATTTACAGATAGTAATATAAAAAAGTTTTCAACGGTTTAAACAGAGTTTTCAACAATTAGGGTACTTTTAAACATTTTAAACTTGTTTTTTGAAAAAAATGTTGAAAACTCTGTTGAAATTGTTTATAACTCGGATAATTGTCAATAAAAACTTTAAACTTTTATCTTTTTAACAAAAAAATATTGATAAAACTATAAATAACCTTACTGACAAAATAGCTCTACTAAG
>JAHHUE010000027.1 GCA_020024155.1 Oscillospiraceae bacterium
AAAAAATGTTTCTCCATATAAAGCAGCAGTTATAGCTGTGGTTATTTCAATTATTGCATCAGTAACTGTTTCTATTGTTTCTGATGTAGGCAAGTCTATAATATCAAAAGAAATGAATTCTATGGGCTTTAATTGTATGTCAGCTATATCGTATAAACTAAACGGAGAAAATGATACGGATACTAAATTTTATGAGGATATATCTAATTTGAAAAATATTGATGATATAACTCCTGTTTTATATGATAATGGAATAGTAAAATTTCCTAATGAAGTAAGAATAAATGCTATGTTATGGGGGATAAATCAAGATGCCATAAATATAATAGACCTTGATATAATCAATGGAAGAATGTTTAGTAAATCAGAAATTGATAGCAATTCTTTTGTATGCTTAATTGATGAAAACATAGCCAAAACAATATATCATCGTTCAAATATATGTGGCAAACAAATAAATGTTTCAATAGGAAATAAAGACGTTACTTTTACTATCATAGGAACTATAAAAAAAGGAAGCAACCTTTTGGATACACTTACAAAAGATGTAATGCCTAATTTTATATATATTCCTTATACTACTATGAAAAATTTATCATCAAAACCTAATTTTGACCAAGTTGTGTTCACTAAAAATAGTAATGAATTTACTTCAAAAAATATAAATGACAGTTTACTGAAAACAGATGATATCTATAAATATCGAGTAATACGATTTGCAGATTTATCTCAGCAGAAAGAGCAAATAAGCAAAATTGCAAATACTGCATTTATGGCATTATATATAGTTTCTTGTGTTGCTGTTTTAGTTTGCAGTATTGCTGTTGCATCTAATGTAAATACAGCGGTTGTTACAAGAAAGAAAGATATAGGCATAAAAATGAGTATGGGTGCTAGCAGGTTCAATATAACAGCGGAATTTCTTTTTTCTGCAATTATTTCTTGTGTTATTGGTATTATCATCGCTTTATTTATTATGTTTTTAATAGTTAATGTGGTACAGTTATATATTGGATTTAATATAATAAGTGATTATTCCTTGATACTTCTTAGTATTTTTGCTACAATTATTCTTACAACAATATTTAGCTTAATACCAAGCTATAAAGCTGCAACTATGACACCGATAAAAGCATTAAATAGGGAATAGATATGAATAAACATTATTGTATTGTAAATTTTGAGAATAGCAAAATATTATCAATATTAGAAAACTATGGATATAATTGCATTCCTACAATAAAATCTGATAATATCAGTCAGCCAATATCAAATCACGCAGATGTATTATATTTAAAAACTGATAATAATGAGATTTATGTTTCGAGTTGTCAAAGCAACAACTATAAATTGTTACACGAAAATAAATATAAAATAAATCCAATTTCACTCAATATCGGTTATAAATATGAAAGTAAGCTTAATATAGTTATAACAGAAAATAAAATTATATGTAATACCAAAACTTGTATGGACATCAGTAAAATTAAAAAAAATAGGGAAATTGTTTTAGTAAATCAAGGCTACACAAAATGTTCAACAATAGTAGTAAATAATAATTGTTTTATAACTGAAGATATTGGTATATATAATAAATTAAATGCGATTGGTGCAAAATGTTTATTGATAGAAAAAGGATATGTAAAATTAGATGGATATGATTATGGATTTATAGGTGGAGCATCTACAATATTAAATAGTGAAACATTATTATTTTTTGGCGATATAACACAACATCCACAATATAATAATATTATAACTTTTTGTAAGTATAACAATATAGAAGTAGATTATATAAAAGATATGCCGTTAACAGATATAGGTGGAATTGTAGAAATTTAATAATTATTGTATAAAAAAAGCACACTTGAAATGTATAGGAGAGTGTGCTATAATTTTTACATAGTTATTTCGCTAAATAAAAATTTAGCGAAATTGAGAGGAGTTAAAACTAAGAATTATGCCTAATACTACTGTAAAAATTTATTCTGATTTTTCTGATGCTCCAAGCATTTTAAAAGAATTTTTATATTATTCTCAAACCATTCGTGGTTTGTCACCAAAAACTGTTGAAAGCTTTTATATAGATTTAAAACTCTTTTTTAAATTTATGATTCAAAAACGCTCATCTTGTATTAATAAAACTATAAATGATATTAAAATCTCTGACATTGATTTAGATTTTATAACTACTATAACTCAATCAGATATTTTAGAATTTTTATATTTTGTTACAAATCAGCGAAATAACTCTCCATCAGCCAGAGCTAGAAAAATTAGCAGTTTAAGAGGTTTTTTTAAATATCTTACTAAAAAAACAAATCAGTTGGAATTTAACCCAACTGATAATATAGAAATGCCTGCTATAAAAAAACGATTACCTAAATATCTAAATTTGGAACAAAGCATTGAATTGTTAAATAATATTCAAACTTCTTTTACTGAACGAGATTATTGCATAATTTTACTATTTTTAAATTGTGGAATGCGTTTATCTGAGCTTGTGGGTATAAACATTACAGATATAAATAAAGATACTCTTAGAATTATTGGTAAAGGAAATAAAGAAAGAATAATATATCTTAATGATGCTTGCATTGATGCTATAAATAAATACTTAGAAGTTAGAAATACCATTGTTTCCCCTATTTCTGAACCTGCCCTATTTATTTCAAAAAAAACTAAAAGACGCATGTCAAATAGACGTGTGGAACAAGTTGTAGATGAGTGCTTGAAATTATCAGGTTTAAGTAATCTTGGATTTTCAACTCATAAATTAAGACATACAGCTGCCACTTTATTATATCGTTCTGGCAATGCAGATATGCTTGCTTTAAAAGAAATTCTTGGTCATGAACATGTTTCTACAACTGAAATTTATACTCATATTTCAGATGAAGAGCTTAAAAAAGCAGCAAAATCTTCCCCTCTTGCATCTTTCAAGAAGTCTAACAAATAGTTTTATAAAATTTTCAATATAAAAATAAGGACAGCAAGGCATAAAGTCTACTGTCCTTATTTTTTATAACTTTAATATTGATTTTATTATAAAATCCAGCACTATAATTATATTTACTCCTATAAAGTATGTTATAAAGTATTTAAAATCTTTTTTTATATTGTATCTATTGTTTAAAATTTGAGAAATAATAACTATTATGTATAGAATTAGTAACATCACTATTGATGTGTCTTTTATAGCAGATAATATAAGCTCAAAAATAACTTTATTATTATAGTTTAATAAACAATTACAATAATATGCAGAATTTTGTATACCAAGAACAAGAGGTAAAAAACTTATTGTACAACTTAAAACACCAGAATATTTTAGTGTTATTGCTATTACAAAATAAAGTAATGTATTTATAGCATTATTATATTTTAAAAATATATCTGTTTTATCTATACTAAATATAAAAATAGAACCTACTGATATGCCAATAATATACAAAAAAATTAAAATTGTTAGTATATGTTTATCTGCATATACTCTTTTTTTATTATTTATATTTTTACTTACCATTGTTATTATTTCCTTTTAGTTTAAGTTTACACCTATTATTCCAGCTAATGCACCAGAAAGTATTGTTGCAATTATCTTGGTTAATAGATTTTCTGTGATTTGAAAATTTCCCATATAAACAGATGTTATTATAACTATTATACATATAACTGCACCTGCCAAAACACCAAGTATAAGTCCATTTTCTTTAACTATTTTAGAAATTATAAATCCATCTATAAATGCAGAAAGGCATAATATAATTGTAGTAACAGGATATAAAGTATCATAAGTAAAATTTATATGATATATAACAAACGCTGTTATACACATAAATAAAGTTAATGTGCTAAAACACAATAATATAAATAATATTATTTTAAATAAGTTTTTAAATGTGTCTCGATTTGCAGATAAAAAATTATACAACAAAAAACACCTCCTACTGAATATACTACATTGTATTCAGTAAAAGGTGATTTTATTCTTTAATAATTATTCAACATTAAGTTTTGTAACTTCTGAGATAGCCCATCTTTTGAAACGAATTTTTGAACGGTCTGTACCTGTTTCAATTACGATTGTATCTTCTTTCATGCTTACAACAAGACCAACGATACCACCAAGTGTAACTACTGTATCGCCAATTTCAATGTTGTTTCTCATATCTTGAAGTTGTTTATCCTTCTTTTTCTGAGGACGAATGAGCAAAAAGTACATTACAGCAAGAACAATGATAAATGGTAATACGCTGGAAACCATCATTGAAGCTGTACTTACTTCTGGTGCTGCTGTTTCTAACATTAAATACATATATATTACCTCCTATATAGACTAAATAAAAATATAACATATTTTTAATAAATTTGCAATAATTAAATTCTTGTATCTAGCAAATCTACATATTTTCTGTAAAAATCTTCAAATGTATCATTATCCAAAGATTCTCTTATCTTTTCCATAAGGTTATTATAGAAATAGAGATTATGCATTACTGCAAGTCTCATTGCAAGCATTTCTTCAGCTTTAAATAAATGACGAATATAAGCTTTTGAGAAATTGCGACATACTGGACAATCACATTCTGGGTCAATAGGGTCAGTATCAAGTTGATATTTTGCATTTTTTATATTGATGATACCATTCCAAGTGTTTATATGACCATGTCTTGCATTTCTACTTGGCATAACGCAGTCAAATATATCAACGCCTCTTCTTACTGCTTCAAGAATATTACCCGGAGTACCAACACCCATAAGATACCTTATTTTATCTTTTGGCATATATTCTTCAACAACAGATATAACATGATACATTTCTTCTTTAGGTTCACCCACTGCCAGACCACCTATTGCATAACCATCCAAATCAAGTTCTCTTATTTCTTTCATATGGTTAATACGCAAATCATCAAAACAACAACCTTGATTTATACCAAACAATAATTGATTTTTGTTTATTGTTGTTTCAAGACTATTAAGACGATTCATTTCTGCTTTACATCTTTTAAGCCATCTAGTAGTTCTTGCACAAGAATCTTTTGAGTATGAATATTGTGCTGGGTTTTCTACACATTCATCGAATGCCATTGCAATTGTAGATGCAAGATTTGATTGTATCTGCATACTTTCTTCAGGTCCCATAAATATTTTTCTGCCATCAATATGGGATGAAAAATATACACCTTCTTCTTTTATTTTGCGAAGTTTAGCAAGTGAAAAAACCTGAAATCCACCACTATCTGTAAGAATTGGTTTTTTCCACTGGGTAAACTGATGCAAACCACCCAACTGATTAACAATTTTATCAGTTGGTCTTAAATGAAGATGATAAGTATTACAAAGCATAACTTGACATCTAATATCTTCAAGGTCTTTTGTTGAAAGACCACCTTTTATTGCCGCTGTTGTAGCAACATTCATAAAAGCAGGTGTTTGAACTGTTCCATGAACAGTAGTAAATTCACCTCTTCTTGCTTTATTTACATTTTTAATAAGTTTATACATAATTACCTCTTACAAAATAATCATTGCATCACCAAAGCTGTAAAAGCGATATTTCTCTTCAACAGCATGTTTATATGCACTCATACAATTATCATAACCAGCTAACGCACTTACAAGCATTATAAGAGTGCTTTCTGGCAAGTGGAAGTTAGTTATAAGTCCGTCAATTGCTTTAAATTCATAACCTGGATAAATAAATATATTTGTATCCATACTACAAGCTTTTATATCACCATTAAATTTATAACAGGATTCCAATGTTCTTGTACTTGTAGTACCAACAGATATAACTCTTCTTCCCTCTTGCTTTGCTCTTTTTATTTCATCAGCTGTATCTTGTGGAATAGTAAACCATTCACTATGCATATCGTGTTCAAGAATATTATCACTTTTTACTGGTCTGAAAGTACCAAGTCCAACATGAAGTGTTATATATTTAATTATTACACCTTTATCTATAAGTTTCTTCATCAATTCCTGTGTAAAATGTAAACCTGCTGTTGGAGCCGCTGCTGAACCAAGAATCTTTGCATATTCTGTTTGATACAATGAACCATCTTCAAGTTCTTTTGTAATATAGTGTGGTAAAGGAAGCTTGCCAACAATATCCAAAGCTTCAAACAAAGTCTGTGTGTTATAAGTAAATTTTATTATTTTATTACCATTATCTAGTGTCTTTACAATTTCAGCTATAAGAATATCATTTGCAAAATTTATCTTATCGCCTTCTCTAAGCTTTCTGCCTGGTTTAGCCAAACATTCCCATACATCTTGTTCCTGTTGTCTTAACATAAGTATTTCACAAGCTGCACCAGTAACTTTATGTCCGTAAAGTCTTGCTGGAAGAACTTTTGAGTCATTCAAAACAAGAACATCACCTGCTTTTAAAATATCAAGAATATCTGTAAAAACATAGTCTTTATAATTTCCACACTTATTCTTATCAACATATAATAATCTACAACTATCTCTAGGAATTGCTGGTGTTTGAGCAATAAGTTCCTGAGGTAAATCAAAGTGATAAGTAGCTGTACTCATTAAATCTTTCATTATTTATCATCCCTTTTATAGTTATAACTTATATATTATATTAAATTTATATGTAAATTTCAAGGATAACAAAGTAAAGAATGTTAATAAATGTTGTTTTATTGAATATCTTGAAAGTTTATTGTACAATAAAGTTAAAATTAAGTGGAGGTAAAGCTTTATGAAAAAAATATTTTCTATAATTTATATATGTATTGTTTTGTTAATATCATTGTATTTTATTGAGTTTTTCCTCAAATCGGATAACAAAGATACATCTGCTAATCTAGATTCTGAGCAAATATCATCTATTCCAGAACCTACTATTAAAGAACCTGAAACAGTAAAATTTATTGCCGCAGGAGATAATCTTATACATGGATCTATATATTTACAAGCTGCAAAAAGAGCAAATGGAAATGGGTATGATTTTAAATATCCTTATGAAAATATAAAATATTATTTTGATGATTTTGATGTTAAGTTTATAAATCAGGAAACCTTAATAAATGATGCGTTTAAACCTTCTACTTATCCTCAATTTTCAACTCCTATTGAGATGGGACAACAAGTTATTGATATGGGCTTTAATGCCATTGGTATAAGCAATAACCATTCATATGATAAAGGAGAAGAAGGCATATTATCATCATTGGATTATTGGAGCAAACAAGATGGTATAGAATATTTTGGCTTTTATACTGGGGATGATGATAAGGATATTAAATATATGGATGTAAACGGAATAAAAATTGCTTTTTTAGCTTATACAAGCTATACAAATGGACTATCCATATATGACCCTAATTGCCCTTATATTATTCTTACAAACGATTATGAAACTATTGAAAGACAAGTAAAAAGAGCAAAAGAAGATGCAGATATCGTTATTGTTTCTTGTCATTGGGGTGTTGAAGAAACAAATAACACCATACCACAACAAGAAGAAATTGCTAAAAAGCTGAATGAGTTTGGTGTTGATGCTATTATTGGAACACACCCACATGTTATTCAACCGGTAGAATGGATTGAAAATCCAGAAAATGGTCATAAAACAATTGTATGCTATTCTTTGGGTAATTTTATATCCGCACAATCTTCTGCAAATACTATGCTTGGTGGATTATTCCAGTTTGATATAGTTAAAACATATACTGATATAAATGATAACTATATCATAGAAATTAAAGAGCCTAAATTTGTTCCAACAGTTACACACTATGATTATGACTATTCTAATATAAGAAATTACTTATTAAAAGACTATACTGACGAATTATCAAGTAACCATGGCGTAAGAGAACGCCAAAGTAATTTTTCAATAGAATTTATGGAAAGTATTGTTAATCAGTATATTCAAGAGGAGTTTTTATTATATAAGTAAACATTAAAATTAAATAAACAGGTGTCGGAATTTTTCTGACACCTGTTTATAAAATATATCCATTATCATTTTTTATATAAATAACCGCCTAAACTTAAATTCAAGCGGTTATTGTAAATTTAATTATATTTTATTATTATCTTCTGTTTTAGTTTCATATTTTTTTGCTAGATTTTCAACTTCAGTATCTCCAAATGTATCAAGTTCTTTATCCAGCATTTCTTTAAGTTCTTTATCTTTCTTTTCTTGTTTTTGCTTTTTCTTTATAGCGATAAGAATTGCAATACTTCCAATAAAGAAAATAAATGGAACACTTATGGAACCTATAAGTGTTGGAGGTTTACTCATTATAATATTTGAAGCAGTTGAAAATGCTTGGCTGAAATATTCTTCATCTTCTAATGATGAATCAAAATAGTATTCATCAATTTTTTTCAATAAAATTGAACGAGCATCACCATCTATAACAGCATTTGCGTTTACTCCAGATAATGCATAGGTACGATAGCTTTCATTTTTTTCATAGAATATTACAAGTATATGTGATTCATCTTTAAATAATTCATTATATTTATTATCTGCAAATGCAATAATTTCATCATTTGTTGCATATGAACCAGTTCCTATATTATCTGTAATGTATAGATATGGTTGAACACCAGTTTTTTTATAAAACTCTTTCATTCCCTTTTTTAATACAGATGGATTGTTTATCCAATTAAGTTCATCTGTATAATAATCAGTTTCAACTATATCACTAGAATTCAATGGAACTCTTTGTACTCTATTTTTAGAAATACTATATAGTGTAAAGTTAAAAAACATAAATATGATGCTTAATATCATTACAACAATCAAAATTGTATTTAAACAACCTAATTTATTATAAGGACCACCATTACTTCCACTGCCTGAATTATTATTTCCAGAATTATTTATAATAATTGGTCCAGTTCTTACGCCTCCATAATATGGCCTTGAATAACTTCTGCTACTTCTTGAACTATAACTGCTTCGTCCAAAACTACTTCTGCTACTGCCTCCACCAAAACTGCCACCACGGCTGCCCCCAAAGCTACCACCTCGTGAACCGCCTCCGCCACTGCCACCTGCTCTTCCCATAAACAACACTCTCCTATTGAATAAAATCAAAAGATGCAGTCTATCTAGGCTGCATCTTTTTTAACTAATTATAAGCCAAGCTTACTTTTAAGTACTGAAAGTTCATCTTCAACAGATGTAGAACTAGCTTTACTATATTTTTCTTCCAAAGCTGCTGCTTCATCAACTGGTTGAGCATTAAGTTCAGCCATACTGTTTGCCTTATCCAACATATTATCAGCTTTTTCTTCCATACGGCTAAATGCATTCATTGCATCTTGTGTTTTATCTGCATTTACGCTGAAAGAATTAAGTTTTTCTTGTGTTTTTGCCACAGCCACTTTAGCTTTAATTGTTTCTTTTCTTGCTTTAAGGTCATTTACATCATTTGTAAGCTTATCGTGAAGTTGACGCATTTTAGTTGCATTTTCGTGAGCAACTTCATATGCTTTACGGAAACTTTCAGTAAGGGTTTCAAGTTCCTGTTTTTTTGCAAGGAATACTCTTGCATCATCTTCATTTCCAGCTTCAAGAGCTTTTGTTGCCAATGAAAGATATTTTTCTGTTTGTGCAACATTTTCATCCAATTGGCGTTTTGTGCGTGTTTCTTCAGCCATAACTGATGCAGTTTCTTTTTTTACTTCTGCAAGATCTTCTAACATATCTCTAAGATATTGGTCAATCATTTTTGATGGATCTTCCATATTGTCAAGAAACTGATTAACATTTGCTTTAATTATGTCATTAAATCTCTTCAAAATACTTGCCATCATCAATTTCCTCCTGTTTTTAACGAGTAATTATATATTAACTTCATTATATATAATTACTAAAAATTTTTCAATAGAAAAAGTGGTAACAATTTTTTGTTACCACTTACTTATTTTGATTAAAATGCATTCTTTATTATGTTAATTTTACCAATGTCAGTATAGACCTCAGCTACATCAAAACGAATAAACATATCATCTAGTTTATGTTTTTGGAGAAAAACCATTGATGTGCTTTTTATTCTTTGTTGTTTTTTATAATCAACAAATTCTTTTGCATTTGCAAACTTATCATTTTTACGAGTTTTAACTTCCACAATGGCAATTACATCATTTTTTTGGGCAACAATATCTAGTTCGCCAAATCTGCACGAGAAATTACGTGATATTATTTTGTAGCCATTATCTTTATATAATTTTGCAACTTTATTTTCTCCAAAATCACCTATAATTTTAGTTAACATATTTTAATAATTCTGGCCTTTTTTTAAAGAAACTTTTTCTGTAAAAATCTTGAATACCATATTCTGCAATTAGCTCATAGTGAAGTTTTGTTGGATATCCTTTGTGTTTGTTTAACTGATATTGAGGATATTTTCTATGTAACTCATCCATATATCTGTCACGACTTACTTTTGCCAAAATTGATGCAGCAGCAATAGAAAGACTCTTTGCGTCCCCTTTTACTAGCGCCTGAGTTTCAATATCCATATTTTTGGGTATTTTATTACCATCAACAATGAGCAAATCAGGTGTAAAGGATAGTTGCTTTACAGCTTGTTTCATGCCCTCTAAAGATGCATTAAGTATGTTTATTTCATCAATAACCGCTGGTCCAACCATTACAATGCTATATGCTACACTATTTTGAATAATAACATCAAAAAGTTTATCCCTTTTTTTCTCAGTAAGTTTTTTTGAGTCATTTATTTCATCACACATAAAATCATCTTTAAGGATTACAGCGGCACAACACACCGGACCACATAACGGACCTCTACCTGCTTCATCTGCACCACATAAAACTGGATATGATTTTTTTAAATCTTTATCAAACTCATATAAACTACTCATAATCTTCTGGCCTTTCAAGAGTTATCCTTCCAAGTTTAGATGCTCTAAATTCATCACATAGCATTATAGCTGCTCTTTCTGTATTTTCTTCATTGCCTGGTAACAGCATTCCTCTTTTACGCGCAATTTTACGAAGAATATCATAATTTTCCATTTCCAAATCTTCAATGGTTAATTTATATCTTTCCATAAGCAAATTTGGATATATTTTTTTGATTTCATCAATAAGAGACATTGCAAGAGTTTCTATATCAAGAATATCATCCTTTATAGAACCTATAAATGCTAGATTTGATGCAATATTATTGTTTTCAAATTTGCGCCATAAAACACCTGGCATGTCTAATAATTCAAAATTATCAACCGTAATCCACTGTTTGCCTCGTGTAACACCTGGTTTATCTGCAGCTTTAGCTCTTTGAGAACCTGCAAAACCATTTATAAATGTTGATTTACCAACATTTGGTATGCCACATAGCATTGCACGAATTTTTGTTCCTTCAATACCTTTTTGTTGTCTTCTTTCAAGAAGATCTTTTAATTCATTTTCAATTTGTGAACGAACAGAACCAAAATTTTTACCTGTTTTACTATTTAAAGCGATAGCACCAGTTCCTTTATCTTTAAAATGTTTAATCCATTTTGATGTAATTTCAGGGTCTGCAAGGTCTTGTTTATTTAAAATATATATTCTGTTTTTGTTTTTTATAATCTGTTCTATCTCTGGGTTTTGACTGGAAAACGGAATTCGTGAATCTAGCAAAACAATAACAACATCAACATTTTTTACTTCTTTTTCCATAAGACGAAGTGTTTTCATCATATGTCCTGGGAACCAATGTATTTGCTGATGGTTTACATTATGTTCTGCCAATAAATCAAAATCATCTGGTCTCATTGTAAAACTCCTATATTATCAAATGGGTATATTCTTAAAACAGCTTTTCCTAATAGATTTTTCTTATTTATCAAACCTATTGAACTATCTCTGGAATCACCTGAGTTATTTCTGTTATCACCCATTACAAAAACACAATCTTTTGCAACAGTAACTTCTAAGTCAGGTATATTCTGAATATTTATTTTTTCATAAATATAATCTTCATTAAGCAATTTATCATTTACATATACATTGCCAGTTGAATATTCAATTTTTATCTTATCGCCCTCAGTAGCAATTACTCTTTTAATGAGAGGTTCTTTGTATGCATTATTTTTATCTACAACTACAATATCACCCTTTTCTACATTGTAAAATAGATTTGTTATTATCAATCTTTCTTGGTCGTGTAATGTTGGCAACATAGAGGAACCATCAACAAGCACTGTACGGAATGAAAATAAGATAATAATTGTAATAACAAGAAGTGAAATTATTATATTTTCTATTATTTCATAAAAATTCTTCATAATATTATTCCTTTAAAAATAAGTAAATAAAGCAAAAAGAGGACATCATGTGTCCTCTTTTAAGGTTATTATTTGATTTTTTCTTTAACTTTAGCAGCTTTACCAACACGATCTCTAAGATAGAACAATTTAGCACGACGAACACGACCGTTACGAACTGTTTCTACTTTTTCTACGAATGGTGAGTTAATTGGGAATACTCTTTCAACGCCACAACCGTAAGCAACACGTCTTACTGTGAATGTTTCATTGATACCGCCGTGTTTTTTAGCAATAACTGTGCCTTCAAACACCTGAATTCTTTCTCTTTCACCTTCTTTGATGCGAACGTGAACTTTTACAGTATCACCAACGTTAACTACTGGCTTTTCAGCTTTAAGCATGCCTTCTGTCATCAATTTAATTGCGTCCATTATTTTTCCTCCATGTTTTTCAAGTGTTCATACATGATAAACTTTTTATCATCAGAGGACCACCCGTTTAATGATTATACATTAACCCTGTTGATGGCTCAACAGATACTAACGCTTAAATATAATACCACAATATATATGTGATGTCAAGTTAATTACAGTCAACATATACAAATATTACTGTAGAATTTTAAGCTCATTGTCAAATAGATTTTTTCTTATTATCAAAGCGTCCAATACCTTAATATTATAGTTATCATGTAGATAATCAAGTAATAATGATGGGTTGATATTAAGTGATAAACCAGCTGGATAAATTGCAGTAAATGTAACTTTATCATCAGTTTTATCCAATATTTTTACATCTTTTATAAGTTCTTTTATATTTATTTCTTTCTGTCCTTTTTTAGTAACCTTTGTAACAATTGCTTCTGTAATGTTATCATATTCTTCAAGAGCTTTTACAATATCATCACCATTGCCATACAACGTAATATCGTATCTTGCAAACGCTATACTTTTTGCATCATAATCCGGAGCAGTAGCTGATACCAACTCTATACCTTGTGGTAATGTATTTTCTAAAGCTTTAAGTATTTCTTCTTCTGAAAGTTCTTCGTTCAAGCGAAAATCTACACTTTCACAAATACTTTCATGACCTAAGGATAACGGAAGAGTAAAAGTCATATAAATATGAGGATTATATCCTTGGGAATACCATACTGGCAAACCAGATTTTTTGAGGGCTCTGGACATAACTCTTTGCAAGTCAAGCTGTGAATAGTAAATCGAAAGCCCTGTTTTTTTAAATTTAAGCCTTATTGTATTCAAAACAAGCCCTCCCTAAAAGTTTATTTGCACCGCAGTTATGACACTGTTTGTTGCATGGTGCAGATGTTATGGCCTCTAATGACTTTTTGTATTCTTCAATTAAGAATTTTTTTGTTACACCATAATCAATATGATCCCAAGGCATAATTTCATTGACATCTCTAAGTCTGTTTGCATAAAATGCCATATCTATATTATTTTCTTTAAATACATCCAACCAATTCTGATAATTAAAACATTCAAACCAACCATCAAAGATACAGCCCTTTTTATATGCATCAAAAATAACTTTTGATAGTCTTCTATCTCCACGAGCAAGAACAGCTTCAAGAAAACTTGTTTCTGAATCATGATAACTTACTTTTATGCGACGATTATTTGATACACATTCCAACAAATAAGATTGTTTCTCTTTTAACTGTTCTGATGTATCTTGTGGAACAAATTGGAAAGGAGTAAATGGTTTTGGAACAAAACAAGAAACACTTATTGAAACTTCAGCACCTCTGCCCTTTGGTCTGTTTGGCATTGAATAATAAATGTCAATAACCTTTTTAGCAGTATCTGCAATACCTTTTATATCTTCCATTGTTTCCCCAGGAAGTCCCATCATAAAGTATAATTTAACAGCGGAATAACCTGCTTCAAATGCAAGTTTGCATGTTTTTTCAAGTTCTTCTTCTGTAACATTTTTATTTATAATATCACGCAAACGTTGTGTGCCAGCTTCCGGAGCAAATGTCAAACCTGATTTTCTTACTTTTGAAACCTTTTTAACCAAACTTTCTGAAAAGTTATCTACACGCAATGATGGCAATGCAATATTAACTTTTTCTTCTTGTGTCCAATCAAGCATTTTGTCAAGCATTGATTCAAGCTGAGGGTGGTCACTTGTTGAAAGTGATGTAAGAGAAATCTCTTCATAACCGGTACTTGCACATAATTCTTTTGCACCTTTGTTAATTAAATCTGCATCTCTTTCTCTAAAAGGTCTGTATATAAATCCTGCCTGACAGAATCTGCATCCACGAACACAACCACGAAGCACTTCTACCATTGCTCTGTCATGAACTGCACCAATCATTGGTACGGCAACATTTGTTGGAAAAGGAAGATTTTTAAAATCAGAAATAATTGATTTTTTGCAAGGGATTGGTGCTCCAACATTTGAAGTAATAGATTTTACAGTATTATCTTCATTATATTCAATTTGATATAACGATGGAACATATACACCTTCAATTTTTGAAAGTTCAATAAGAATTTCACTTTTGCTTTTTCCTTCTTTTCTAAGTTGATGATATTTGTTGCATACATCAATTGTACGATATTCACCTTCACCAAGAAACATAAAATCGAAGAAATCTGCAACTGGTTCTGCGTTGCAAGTACAAGGACCACCTGCACAAATAAGTGGATAACTTTCATCTCTGTCTTTTGCATATAAAGGAATATTTGCAAGTTCAAGCATAAGCAAAATATTTGTAAATGAAAGTTCGTATTGAAGTGTAAATCCAACAATATCAAACTCTTTAAGAGAATCTTTACTTTCCAAGGTAAACATTGGAATATTCTTCTCTTTCATTTGTTCAACCATATCAGTCCAAGGTGCAAAACATCTTTCACACCATATATTATCTTGTTTATTTAAAACATCATAAATAACCTTTAAACCAAGGTGAGACATACCTACTTCATAAGTATCTGGAAAACAGAAAGCAAATCTTACATCAATATCATTTTTATTTTTTATAATACAGCCAGGCTCTCCGCCAGTATATCTTGCTGGTTTCTGAACACTTAAAAGTGCTGATTTAAGTTTATTATCTATCATATTTCCCCCTATAATAATTATCCAATTAAATATATCATATATTTACCTTTTTTTCAAATATTATCTTAATAATATAAAATAAAATTACTGGGCAATATCTTTTATGATATACCCAGTAATCATATTTTATTACTATGCAGGAAGTTTGCTGTAAATGGCTTTATAATAAACATCCATAACGCTTTTGTAAAAAACTTCACTGTTATATTTAGTCATACTCATTTCAGCCTGTTTTTTAATATTGCTGCAATCTCTTTTCATAAGCTCCAATATTATATCAACTAGCTCTGAAGTTTGATTGAAAAAGTATCCATTTACTCCATCTATTATTATATTTTCCAAATTTTTATCATATCTTGCAATTGCAGGAATGCCACTTGCCATTGCCTCTATGTAAGTTAAGCCTTGTGTTTCAGTAATAGATGCAGAAACAAAAATATCGGAAACATGGTAATAGCTTGGAACTTCTGACGGTTCTTTTGGCCCTGTAAATACAACATATTTGCTTATATTATATTTTTGTACAAGTTCTTTAAGCTCATCTAACTGTGGTCCACCACCAACAATAAGACAAATTACATTATCATTCTTTTTTATAACTTGTTTAATTGCATCAATAATTACATCTATGCTTTTTTCTTTTGCTATTCTGCCTAAAAATGTTACAACAAACTGGTCCTTAATTCCATATTGTTTTTTTATTTGCTTCATAAGAACTTCATTTTTATTTTTAGGGTCAAATCTTTCCAAGTCCAATCCTGTTGGAATAATATGTGCAATTTTATTTAATCCATAATTTTCCAAAGCATCTTTTGTTTTTTGAGATGGAACAATAAGCTCAGAACTTTTATTTGCATAAAATTTACTAATTCTTGCTACTGCCCTTTTTATTAGAATATCTATGGAATCTGAATTTATAGGATTTATATAGTGAGAGTAATCTGCCCACATTGTATGGTATGTATATACAACAGGTATTTTTAATAGTTCGCCTACAATGCGTCCAAAAATGCCTATACCAAACTCTGTTTGAATATGAATTACATCAATATTCATTTTCTTTAATATTCTCATTACCCTAAAAGAGTATACTTTACAAGCTCTGTATCCATATAAAGCCTGCAATTCCACCCCATGAACTCTTAGAATATTATCACTTTTATTATCTTTATATTCACTGCCATCAGGTAATGCACTTGTAACAACTACAACCTCGTGACCATGTTTAACAAGTTCTTCTTTTAATATTTTTGTTGATGTAGAAACTCCGTTTATATCTGGTGCGTATGTATCTGAAAAAATTGCTATTCTCATAATTTATCATCCAATCCATTTATATCTTTGTTAGTTGCAAAAGTAATGCCACCAATTATTAAACCTAAATGATATGTCATAAATCTCCATATCAATAATGTTGTTGGTGTTCCTATTTTTCCCAATATAGGACTAAACAACATATAATATACTCCCTCACTTCCTCCGCTTGCTCCTGGCACTGGTACAAAAGCAGTAATCAAATACACAAATGAACAAATTTCTATAAAGTTTAAAATCTTTGTATACGGTATATCTAAATTCAATGCCATAGCTGCGAAAAAAGGTATACTATATATAATAACCAATTTTAAGAAATTTATCAATGATGATGTTATCAATATCACTTTATTTTTTTGTAAATTTGATAATTCTACTCTAAAATTTTCCAAAGATGTAGATATTTTATTTGATGTTGTTTCAAAATCTTTAACTATTCTAATTTTATTTAAAGCTTTTATAACTGTATTGCATATAAAATTTTGTAATTTATTTGATTTGGCGCCTATAAACAAACCACAAATCACAGAAACATTGATTATAAAACCTAAAATTGCCAGTGAGAAAAAGTTTAAATAAATATTGCTGTATGTTTTAAATCTAAAAATCATAATTATAGTTGTAAAACTTACTAAAACAGTTTGGTACACTATAAATGCCATTAACAAAATACTTGCTGAATTTGCAGGGTCAATACCCTGTTTATTAAAAATGTATACCTGAGCAAATTGACCACCACTCGAAAATGGTGTTATTCCGTTAAAGAACGTTCCACAAATTGAATTTATAAATCCTTGTTTATAGGTATATTTCCTATTATATAATTTACCAAAGGCGTATAAATTTGCACCATCTAATATAAAATATATCCCCATTAAAGAAGTAGAAACTATAACCCAAAATGGAGATAATTTTAAAAATACTCCAAATGATAATTTAGAGCTACTTTTAAATGTAATATATACAACAATTGTTTCAAGAATTATTATCATTGCAATATTTGCAAAATGTTTTTTACTTATTTTTTTGCCCATATTATAATCCTCTCTAACAATTACAAGCTTGTTTATATACCATATTTAACTTATTGCCAATTTTTGATATTTCACGCTCTTGTGCAACTTTGTACCCAGAATCCACCAAAGAATAATATCGTCCACTAACAATGTTTTTTATAATCTCAACAAAATCATCTGTATCTTTTCCCTTATAGCAGTTGACTCTATCAGTTAACCAATCTGAAAAAACAGGTATATCACGAACTAAAACATTACAATGACAAGCAAGAGCTTCTAATACTACAATTCCTTCTGTTTCTTCTCTTGACGGGAAAAAGAAAACATTACATCTGCCATAAGCACCTTTTATCATATCACCACTTACATAGCCTGGCAAACAAACATTATCTGGTAAATCATTTAATATTTCTCTTATTTTCTTTGTAGGGTTGGATAATTTTATATCCCCAAACCACATAAACTTATACTCTGGCATTTTTCTTGCAACTTCAACAAATGTATCAAATCCTTTTCTTTCAAATAGCCAGCCGGCAGACATTATTAAAACATCATCATCTTTTATATTGTATGTATTGCAAAAAAAATTTATTTGTTCATTAGTAGGATTAAATTGCTCTAAATCTATTCCATTTGAAATATTGTAAACTGGTGTTTTAATACCATATCCTTCCAGCAGTTTCTTTGAATATTCAGTAGGTGTAATAATGCAATCAGCTTTTGAGTATAAACTAACAATCCATTTTTTATATAGTCCAGATAAAACATTTGAAAACATAAATGAGTTTTTAAAATCTTCTTGTGTACTATGTGCATGATATATAATTTTTTTACCGTTTTTCCTTGCTTGGTCAATTATATATAAACTATTAGGCCAAACTGTATTTATATGTAAAACATCATAGTTTAAATCAGACTTATCTGTTGTATAGAGTACATGTACAAGTTCTAAAGCTTTTTTCTGATGTGTTAAAGCTTGTCCTATTCCAGATTTCTTTATAATATTTTCGTTTCCAAAATATAATTTAACTTTCATTTTATCTTTCCCCCTATATTAAATTTAATACATAGAACTAAAATAAAACGAAATGTAATTATAAATTATTTCTTAATTTTTTATAAACAAAAAACTGTCTTTTTATCGACAGTTTTTTATTTGTAAACTATTATTCCGGCTTATTTTTAGAAAAATCAATTTTAACTTTAAATAAGTCACAATCTATATCAATATTGAATTTGCCACCTTGTACTTCTGTAAAGCTTTTTGCTATTGCCAAGCCTAGACCGCTGCCTGTTTCGTGTCTGGATTTATCACCTCTAACAAACCTTTCTGTAATCTCTTCCTTAGAAAAGTTCATCTGCATTTCAGACATATTTTTTAATTCAACAACAACTTTATTTGTTTCTTCTTTAATATTTAAATAAACTCTACTATTTGGCATAGCATATTTTGCTATATTGGTAAATAAGTTTTCAAATATTCTATATGTCTTATCTCCATCTAAAAATAATAGTATTTCTTCTTTTTCTATATCTTTTACAACCATAAGATTTTTATTTTGCAAAAACTCTTCATTTTCTGCGTAAGCCTGCTCTATCAGTGCTACAATGTTCAATGTTATAGGGTTTATTTGAATATTTCCACTATTTGCTTTACTTATTTCAAACAAATCCTCAATAAGTGTAGTCAAACGATTTGTATACTGATTTAAATTATCCAAGTAGTCATGTCTATCTTCTTCGGATAAATTATCATCTTGAAGTAAAATGATATAGTTTTTTATACAAGTTAAAGGTGTTTTCAAGTCATGTGAAACATTGCTAATAAGTTCCGTTTTCATATTTTGAGATTTTGTTTCTTCTTTAACAGCTTTTTCAAAACCATTTTTGATGTTATTAAATTCTGTTTTAAGAGAGTTAAACATACCTAAATCTAGTTTTATTTCCTGAGAAAAATCACCTTTTCCAAGTTCTCTTGTAGCATATAATAAAGAATTATAATCTTTTTGCACTATCTTTGCTTTATTTCTAATATACATAAACATAAATATAGCATAAATAATGGCTAGGAAATAACCGAAAAACCAAAATGTAGTTAATACCAAAATTACAATAAAGTTTATTAAAACAAATTTTATAATTTTTTTATTGATATTTGATGATAAATCCATTTCAAATATGGAGTCCATTTGTTGTTTTATATAATTACAAATAGCGCCTACTATTGTATCTTCTTTCAAGTATCGTAGTATTCCATGAGATATTATATATTTAATTAAAAATACTGCTGAACATATAGTTAAAAGTGTTATAAACCACATTAA
>JAHHUE010000028.1 GCA_020024155.1 Oscillospiraceae bacterium
AAAAAACACAGTGTAAATTTTATACACTGTGTTATTTTTATAAATAATATTATATTTTGTATACAAATCTAGCTAAAAAGATTGATTTTTGGGATATTTATATCACTATCAAAGGTTTCACTATTATATAAAAACAATATTTGTTCATAGTTGTTTTCTTGAATAAGTTTAGAAATGCTTCCGTTAAAGAAACGCATATCCAATATATCAATCTGAGAAAATTCATCTGTTATAAAGGGAATAAAACTATTTGCATAACTATCTTTTATAATAAGAATTTTTTCATTTCCTGCTCCTTTTACAGATGAAAAAGCATTATTTCCACGCAAGAACATTGCATATTTATCGCGTGTTTTTAATTTATCATAATCGTAAATTGGAGCTAAATTACCGTTAATTTCTATTTGAGAGTCATTTTTAATATAACTCATAACATCAGATTTAACATTAAAATTCTTTGATTTTGAGTAGTGTGTGCCAAGAAAATCATCTACATTTATAAATTCAAAATCATTTTGAGATTTAGCTTGTTTTCCAATGCTAGACATATAGTCACTATAAGCATAGTATGCACCAAGACTGGTCCAGTGGTGGTCTGTTTTGTAATAAATATATTCGTTGCTATGAGATTTTAAAGTATCTGAAACATCAACAATATATTTACTGTCTATATGGTTTTTAATTTCATCTAAAAGCTCATTGGCATTGTTAACAGGAGAGCCTTTTTCAACATATTGAGTTAGAACAGAAGGTGCAGTTGGAACAACCATAACTTTGATATTTCTATCAGGATTTTTTGAAATAAATTTTTCAATAGCTAAAATATTGTTGCTTCTTTGTCCAAGGTCAACATTTAAGGTCTTTGTAAACAAATAGCCTTCTTTTCCGTATACGATACCATTGTTTTCATTTTTACCAAGAAGAGTTTCACTTATACTTTTAAGGGAAATCCAGTTGTTTCTCATAATAAAATGGTCTTCGGTAAAATCTTCTATTTTAGGGGTGTATTTGTTTTCAATAAGAGATGTGACATTAAATGGTGGAAATTCCTGTAATTTTCTGTTCTCTAAATCAGAATATTCTTCAATAGGAGAAAACACATCAGCAAGACTTAATACATATAAAAATATGGCAAAAAAGATTATAACAGGATATTTTTTAATATTTTTCATATAAGTTTTCTCCTTTCTTAGAATCTAAAATAGATAAATGGATTGTATGTGCTATCAACCAAATAAGCAATACTTAAAATAGTAATAACAAGCAACAATGGAATCATAATAAAGTTGTTATCTTTAAACTTGTTATAGAATTTAAGTGTAAGAGTTGATGAGCAGAGAACACCAATTATAATTGATATAATATAGCTATTAAAGTAATATCCAAATCTTGCATCTGGTGTAAAGCTAAATAAAGTTACAACAAAATTCCAAAGAGTTGGAATATCTGTAATATAGAAAATAGTCCAACCAATTACAACAGCAATTAGTGTATAAAATCTGCTGAGAATTGGGTGCTTTTTGAGGTGGTCAAGCAAAAATGCTTTTTCAATAGTTAGAAGAGCAAAGTAGTATAAGCCCCAGAACATAAAATTCCAGTCAGCACCGTGCCAAAAACCAGTTAAGAACCATACTATAAACATATTTAAAATCTGTCTTTTAAGGCCTTTTCGGTTGCCACCAAGAGGTATATAAACATATTCTCTAAACCAACTGCCTAATGTAATATGCCAACGACGCCAAAACTCTGTTATGCTTTTTGAAATATATGGCCAATTAAAGTTCATAGGAAAGTCAAATCCAAGCATTTTACCAAGACCTATTGCCATAAGAGAGTAGCCAGAAAAGTCAAAATAAATTTGAAGAGTATATGCTATAATACCAAGCCAAGCAAGTGGAGAGCCAACAGCAAAGCCAAGGCTTTCAATATCAGTCCACAAAGCACCTACATTGTTTGCAATAAGTACCTTTTTACCAAGACCAAATATAAAGAGCTTAATACCTTCATTTATTTCATCAAGAGTAATTCTGCCTTCGTAAGTGTTAAGCTTTTTATTGATGTCTGTGTATTTAACAATAGGACCAGCGATAAGCTGAGGGAACATTGTAACAAATGCAGAGAAGTTGATAATATTTTTTTCTGCAGAAACTTTATTTCTGTATACATCAATAGTATAACTCATTGTTTGGAATGTATAAAAGCTTATACCCAAAGGCAATGTTATGTGTAAAAGTGGAATAGATGTTCCAAATAGGTTATTTATATTGGTGATAAAAAAGTCTGTATACTTAAAGAATAGCAAACTGCCAAGGTTAAAACAAACAGAAATAGCCATACATATATTCATAATTTTTTTATTATCACGATGTTTTTCAATAGTTCGTGATGCAAAAAAGTCAACAACAGTGCTGGCTATCATAATAGGAAAATATTTTATTTCGCCCCAAGAATAAAATATAAGGCTTGAAATTGTTATAATACCGTTTTTAAATTTATAAGGTACAATATAATATATAAGTAATACTATAGGTAAAAATCTAACCAAAAAGAATATATTACTAAAAATCAAAACTTTAATCCTCCGTGATATTGGGTAAAAAAAATGTCGGAGTTAGAATCGACTCCGACATCAATATATTGATTTTAACTTTTATTTGAAAGCTTCATCAATAGCTGTGTCAACGGCTTTATAAGCTTCTGCAACATCAACTGTTTCATCGCCACCTATTACAAGAACAGCATAATTGCCTTTTACAACAATTCTGCCTTCTTTGGCTTTATCAAGTGCGATTGAAGGATAAAGTTCGTGACTTTTGATAATTCCAGCTTTATAAGCTTCAAGACCTTCTTTTACTGCATCAATTTTGCCTTCAACAGCTTCGATTACAATAATCTGGTCGGCACACTGGCTGCTGTTTTGTGTAACTTTGCCAGCATAGTTTTTTACATTAGTCAAATCAAAGCTCATAGCTATTTTAAGATATTCTTCTGTAAGATCACCTGCATCTGCAACAGCAACGGAAGAACTGATTTTATTCAAAACTTCGTTAACATCGTAAGAAGTTGTTGATTTATCATCACCACCGCCACAAGCTGTAAGACACACCAATGAAAGTGTAAGTGTCATAAGGATAGATGCTATTTTTTTCATTTGAACGCTCCTGTTTAAAGTAAGATTTATTTTACTATATTATGATACCACAATATAAATTTAAGTCAATTTACTATTATAAAATTTTACGATTTTTTTACTTTGAAACAACAAAGTCGTCAACAAGAACTAATGCTGTGTCGCCATTTTTGAGGTTTGGAGCAATACTTGTAAGCAATGTTTTAAAGCTACCTGTTGATTGTGTTGCACCAGCAACAATATCAATTGAACTTATTTTTCCACTTTCCAAAAATTGATTGATAAGGTCTTTGTTGTATTTAGCTGGGTATGTACCAACAATTGGTTCCATTTGTTTTTTGTAAGATTCGTCTTCACTTTTGAGTGAACCGTTATCCATGTTAACAGCATCAAAAACCAATTCAGATACTTCACCATTTGTTACAGTTATTTCAATGTAGTCTTTCCAACCATAACTATCAAAGCTTTTATATTCTGCACGATAGTGTCCGTCTTTAAGATTTTTTAAAGAGCCATCTGAACAAGCTGTAAGAGTAAAGACACAAATAATTGTAAAGATAAATATATTTATTATTTTTTTCATAATCAAACTTCCTTTTAATTAAATTCTATTCAAACAGAATGTCTGAATATATTAAATAAGATAAGATTTTAATCAAAGCAATTTTATATAAATGTTATATATTTGTTAAATCAAAATCTTTTTTAATTATATTTAATAGTATATGATTTGTCAAACTATCAGTGAATTTGTTAACGAATTATTTACATATACTTAATATGGCTGTAACTAAATGGCATATCTATTGACATAGATAGCTTATTCTTCTAAAATATAACAATGTGAAATAATATTTTTGATAAAACAAGCAAATATATCAAAAGTTTTTCACAAATAAGATATAAATTTATTATAAAGACTAATTATAATAATAGCTTGAAAAGGAAAAATAGAAGTGAAAAAGACAAAAAGGATGACAACAACTGCTATGCTTTTTACATTGGCAATAGTATTATCTTTTGTAGAAAGTTTAATTATGCCATTATTTGCGTTGCCACCAGGAGTTAAACTTGGACTTGGCAATGTTGTTGTAATGTATTGTATGGTTTATCTTGGATATAGAAATGCTTTTGAAATTGCAACCCTTAAAGGTTTTTTCTCATTTTTAACAAGAGGCGCAACAGCTGGTGTGTTAAGCTTTTTAGGAGGGATTTTCTCAATTACAATAATGTATATATTAAAAAAAATATTTGGAGAAAAAATAAATTACTATACATTGTCAGTGTTTGGAGCTTTGTTCCATAACCTTGGACAGTTAGTAGGTTTTTCATTCTTCTTTTCAAATATAGCACCTATTGCATATCTGCCAATACTTAGTATTTCAGCTGTGATAATGGGTATAATTACAGGTGCAACTTTAAAAGTTGTAATTCCTGCACTAAAAAGAATTTAGCAAATATAATTAAAAAGGAGATATATAAAATGACTATTAAACCTTTGTTTGACAAGGTTGTGCTTAAACAACCTGAAAAAAGTGAGACAACAAAAAGTGGTATTATCCTTTCAGCGTCTGCACAGGAAAAACCAGAATTTTTAGAAGTTATTGCAGTTGGTGATGGTGCAGTGGTTGATGGAGAAAAACAACCTATGCTTGTTAAAGTTGGCGATAAGGTTCTTGTTGCTAAATATGCAGGCACTCAAATTGAAATGGATAAAAAAGAATACACAGTTGTGTCTCAGCAAGAAATTCTTGCAATAGTTGAATAATTAAGGAGTAATGTTATTATGGCAAAAATGATTGTATATGGTCAACAAGCTCGTGAAAGTCTTCAGAAAGGTATAGATACACTTGCTGACACAGTAAAAATTACACTTGGTCCAAAGGGCAGAAATGTTGTTTTGGAAAGAAAATTTGGTTCACCATTAGTGACAAACGATGGTGTTACAATTGCTAAGGAAATTGAGGTTTCTGACCCACTTGAAAATCTTGGTGCACAGATGCTTAGAGAGGTTGCAACAAAGACAAATGATGCAGCAGGTGATGGTACAACAACAGCAACAGTTCTTGCACAAAGCCTTGTGAAAGAAGGTATGAAGAATGTTGCAGCAGGTGCAAACCCAATGGATATCAAACGTGGTATGGCAAAAGCTTGTGAAGCAGCAACAAAAGCAATTATTTCAAACAGCAAACAAGTTTCCGGCTCAGAAGATATAGAAAGAGTTGCAACAGTTTCTGCACAGGACAGCTATGTGGGTAAACTTATTGCCGACACAATGGAAAAAGTTGGCAAAGAAGGTGTTATCACTATAGAAGAATCCAAAACAGCTGATACTTACTCAGAAGTAGTTGAAGGTATGCAGTTTGAACGTGGATATATCACACCATATATGGTTACTGATACAGACAAAATGGAAGCAGTTATTGATGATGCTTTGATTTTGATTACAGATAAAAAGATTTCATCAATTCAGGAAATACTCCCACTTCTTGAACAGATTATTCAGTCCGGTAAAAAACTTGTTATCATTGCAGATGATATTGACGGCGAAGCTCTTTCTACATTGATTGTAAATAAACTTCGTGGTGTATTTACTTGTGTTGCTGTTAAAGCTCCAGGATTTGGAGACAGAAGAAAAGAAATGCTTCAAGATATAGCAATTCTTACAGATGGTGTTGTTATAAGCGAAGAACTTGGTTACGAACTTAAAGAAGCAACAATGGAAATGCTTGGTCGTGCAAGACAAGTTAAAATTACAAAAGAAACAACAACAATTGTTGATGGTGCTGGCGAAAAAGAAGATATTCAATCAAGAGTTAATCAGATTAAAGCACAGATGGAAACAGTTACATCTGATTTTGATAAAGAAAAACTTCAAGAAAGACTTGCAAAACTTGCAGGTGGTGTTGCAGTTCTCAAAGTTGGTGCAGCAACAGAAGTTGAAATGAAAGAAAAGAAACTCCGTATAGAAGATGCTTTGGCTGCTACAAAAGCCGCTGTGGAAGAAGGTATTGTTGCAGGTGGTGGTACAGCACTTATCAATGCTATTCCGGCAGTAAGAGCTCTTAGCGAAGAACTTGATAGCGATGAAAGAACAGGTGCAAAAATTGTTCTTCGTGCATTGGAAGAACCAGTAAGACAAATTGCATTCAATGCAGGTCTTGAAGGCAGTGTTATTATTGATAAAATCATTTCTTCTGGTAAAGTTAACTATGGTTATAACGCACAAACAGAAGTTTATTGTGATATGATTGAAGAAGGCATCGTTGACCCAACAAAAGTTACTCGTTCAGCACTTCAAAACGCAACAAGTGTTGCATCTATGGTGCTTACAACAGAATCTCTTGTTGCTGACGAACCAGAAAAAACACCAGAAGTACCTGCAATGCAAGGCGGAATGAACCCAATGGGTTACTAATTTATAGAGAAACAATATAGAGCTATTTGGTAAATCTATATAATTTGATATTTAAAAGAGCGATTGTGATTTAACGCAGTCGCTCTTTTTGTGTTATATAAAAATAGGAAATTATTCACTCTTGTAAAAATTGAGTATGGATACTTTAATTTATTTGAAAAATATCCGATATTTAAAGTAAATGTATAATTATTTTATTATGAAACATATTATAAAATCTTAAAATATAAACAATGAAAGGAGATTAAAAAAATGACAATCAATAATATTGCACGCTTGATAGCAAATGTTGATAAATATAAAAGACAAAGCACAATACCACAACTGTCAAATGGCTGTACACCACCTTCAAGCTATGTAAATCCATATTGTCCTGCTGGAATGGATATTACCGGAATGAAAGAATCTGACTATAAAATTATACCTGTTGATAAACAAGTGGCGCAGAGAATGAAAGATATAACTTTGGAAGAAATTAAACAAGGATATGGAATGTCAGACCCTAATAATGACCCTATATCAGATTTAATTAAGACTTATGATATGCAAGTTCCAGTTAAAGACCGTATCAATGCAGGGTGGACATTAGAAAAAATTCATCAAAAAGAAGTATGTAAAATTTTTGATTTTATACGCTCTCGTGTTCCTAATTGGCAAGCAGGTCAGCCATTTGATAGAAGAATTTTGGATGATTATAAACAAGGAATTGATACAACAGCATAAATAATAATCAATAATATTACAAAATATAAATATAAAACATTAAAAGTAATAATTGTTATGTATATAATTAACTAAAAAATCCAGTTGCATAAACACAACTGGATTTTTATATTTATTATAGTTATATTTCATCAGGGTTTTGATAAATAATTGTTTTTGTATCAAAGGCAAAATCTGTATCGTGATTTTCAACAACTTCCATAATCATATACAAAACTTTTTCTTTAAGTAATTGATGTGAGGAAAATGATGTACCAAGAGCGTGATACTGTACAACAACATCAAGGCTTGAAGAGTTGAATTTATCAAACCAAACAATTATTGTATCCTGTACAATTTCAGGATATTGTTTTAATTTTTCTTTGATTTCATCACAAACTGCGTGCAAAGTATCTTTTTTTGTGGAATAAACAAGTCCAAAAGTAATTTTTGCTTTTCGTTTATCCATTTTTGTCCAGTTTGCAACATTGTCACTGCTTAGTTTTGAGTTTGGTACAGAAATAAGGGCATTGTCAAAAGTTCTTATACGGCAAGAACGAAAATTCATTTCTTCAACAATACCTTCCATTGAGCCAACAGAAATCCAGTCACCAATAGAGAAAGGCTTATCAAAAAGAATAACCATACCGGAGAAAAAGTTTGAAGCAGTATCTTGAGCTGCAAGAGCAACAGTTAAACCACCAAGACCCAGACCAGCAACAATGCCACTTATATCATAATTGAATTCTTTAAAAATAATTACAACAGCAAGGAAAATAACAAGAATTTTGCTTATTCTAATAAAAAATAAAATTATTGTCTTGTTTTTACTTTCCTGAAATCCTTTTGAAAAAACAGGAATATTACCAATAAAGTTATGAATACTATAAGTTATAATAGCTATGATGGATATTCTGTATAACTTTGCAACAAAAGGATATAAATTTATACTAATTGATGGTGAAAATGGAAAATAAATAATAGCAAGATATACACCAGTTATTAGTAAAAATGTTTTGGCTGGTTTTTGTATACTTTCTGATAAAGCATTTTCTAAATAATCGCTTTTAAACTTAAATATTTTTTGTATTAAAAACTTATTCTTTTTTGTAAAAATAACAGAAATAATTTTAAAACCAACAATAATGGCAATACTTATAGCTAATTTTAATAAAAGAGTTATAAGTTCTATATCTCCAAAAAACTTGAAATATAATTTGTCAAAAATAGTCATATATTTTACCTCCGTTTTTACATTATACAAAATAGAATAAAATATATCAACTTAAAAAATTGTAAAAAATAACTAAAATATATTGACAAAATAATTTTTAGTGATATATTAAAGTTAGTCTGTTTCAGGGCGAGGTTAGATTCCTCACCGGTGGTATAGCCCACGACCGCTTTTATGCGCTGATTTGGTGAAATTCCAAAGCCGACGGTATAGTCCGGATGAAAGAAACATAGAATTTTTTTGGTACATAATAGCCCTGATTGTATATGCAGTCAGAGCTATTTTTTACTTTTAAACTATGAACTCTAAAAACAGACCCTATATTTTTATTATCTTGGAGGAGTTCTAAAATGAAAAGAACAAAAGAAATCAAAAAGATGACATCAACCGCAATGCTTGCAGCAGTTGCAACAGTGCTAATGTTTTTTAGCTTTAATGTTCCACTTATGCCAAGCTTTATCAAAATGGATTTATCAGAGCTTCCGGCTTTGATTGCATCATTTGCGTTTGGACCAATTTCTGGGATGACAGTTTGCCTTGTTAAAAACCTTATAAATGTATTTTTTACAACAACTGGTGGTGTTGGAGAAATTTCAAACTTTATACTTGGAACTACATTCGTTGTTCCGGCAGGTATTATTTATCAAAAAATTAAAACTAAAAAAGGTGCAATTATAGCTTCTTTTGTTGGTGCTGCATCAATGGCTATTTTAAGTATTTTTAGCAACTATTATTTAGTGTATCCTGTTTATACAGCTTTTATGCCTATGGAAGCAATCATTGCTGCATATAAAGCTATAAACCCAAATGTAGAAACTTTGTGGGATGCTCTTATTTGGTTTAATATGCCATTTACATTTATTAAAGGTATGATAAGTGTTGTTATCACAATGCTAATATATAAACCGATTGAACCTATTTTAAAAGGTAAAAGGTAATTTTGTGAAATTTTACAATGGTGATTGACAAAACGCAACATTTAAAATATAATATATAAGAAAATTGAATTTAACTTATTAAGAGTGACAGAGGGAATTGGCCCTGAGAAGTCCGGCAACCTGCATAATGCAAGGTGCTAAATCCAACGGTAAAAACCGAGAGATAAGTATTATAGCTCACAGGTTTTGCCTGTGAGTTTTTTGTTTGAGTTAAGTTCTTTTTATATATTTATAAAAAAGGAGAATAATGATTATGTCAAAAGTATTATTTACTTCAGAATCAGTAACAGAAGGTCATCCAGATAAAATAGCTGACCAAATTTCAGATGCAGTATTAGATGCGATTTTAGAAAATGACCCAGATGGTCGAGTTGCTTGTGAAACAAGCGTTACAACAGGTATGGTTTTCTGTATGGGCGAAATTACAACAAAATGCTATGTTGATATACAGAAAATTGCAAGAAAAGTTGTTGAAGAAATTGGATATACAAGAGCAAAATATGGTTTTGACTGCAACACATGTGCTGTTATGACAGCAATTGACGAACAGTCACCAGATATTGCAATGGGCACAAATGACACAGTTGGTGGTGCAGGTGACCAAGGTATGATGTTTGGTTTTGCTTGTGATGAAACCCCAGAACTTATGCCAATGCCAATTTCACTTGCTCATAAATTGGCAAAAAGACTTGCAGAAGTTAGAAAAACAAATGTTGTTGATTATCTTAGACCAGATGGAAAAACACAGGTTACAGTTGAATATGTTGATGGTGTTCCAACAAGAGTTGACACAGTTGTTATTTCAACACAGCACGCACCAGAAACAACACTTGAACAAATTAGAAATGATATGATGGAATATGTAATTAAACCAATTATTCCAGCAAATCTTCTTGATGAAGACACAAAATTCTATATTAACCCAACAGGTCGTTTTGTTGTTGGCGGCCCACAAGGGGACTCTGGACTTACAGGCAGAAAAATTATTGTTGATACATACGGTGGATATGCTCGCCACGGTGGTGGTGCATTCTCTGGTAAAGACCCAACAAAAGTTGACAGAAGTGCTGCTTATGCTGCAAGATATGTTGCAAAAAATATTGTTGCAGCTGGTCTTGCAAAAAAATGCGAAGTTCAAATTGCTTACGCAATAGGTGTTGCACAACCAGTTTCTGTATTGGTTGATACATTTGGCACAAATACTGTTGCAGAAGAAAAAATTGAACAGGCAGTTAAGAAAGTATTTGACCTTAGTCCAAAAGGCATTATTGATACTTTGGACCTTAGAAAACCAATTTATCG
This sequence comes from Oscillospiraceae bacterium, assembly GCA_020024155.1. Lineage (GTDB taxonomy): Bacteria > Bacillota > Clostridia > Oscillospirales > Ruminococcaceae > RGIG3102. The sequence continues at coordinate 10,725 of JAHHUE010000028.1, forward strand.
TCAGCTTGCAGCTTATGGTCATATTGGTCGTGAAGACCTCGGTGTCAACTGGGAAAAAACAGATAAAGTTGATGCTTTGCTTGATGAAGTTAAATAAAATTAAATATTATATAATAAAAAGTCAGCGTGATGTAATTATCACACTGACTTTTATTTTTGAAAAATAAGCTAATTAACTATTATTATCAACTATAAACATATTCATTTTTTGCCAACGACGCAGTTCTTTTGGTGTTATATACAGATGTTGCTTTAATTCTTCATAATTTTCATTAGGGGTCAAGGTTACAAGACATTTAAAAGCACAAGGCATAAGGTCTGCACTTGAAATACCACATAATAATCCTTCTGTAAAATCTCTTAGTTCAAGTGGATTAAAAATATATAATAAATCTTGCTCAAGCTTGTTATACTGATTTACAAAAGAAAATCTAATAAGCATATCACTGTAAAGGACATTTCCGTTGTAGTAAACTTCGCTGCTGCGTCCTGTTGATGTTGTGGAACGAATAGACATAGATGCATCACAACATCCATCCTCGTTTATAATGCTTTTATGTATGTCAATAATGGCTTCTTTAAGGCGATTATATCGTCCATCATAAAAATAGAAGTACAACTTATCAGCTTGAAAAAACGGGCTTTTTCCAGTGTAGTCAATGGCTTTTATTATTGGGTCTTCATCTTGTTTATGATAATCTGTAATTTGAGTTAAATTAACATCTAAAGCTTCACTGATTTCATACAATGTTTCTATATCAATTGTAATTTCACCAGTTTCGTACTTGCTTACAGTTGCACGGCTTTTATGTATAGTGTCAGCAAGTTGTTGTAAAGTCATCTTTTTCATTTTTCTATAATTTCGTATTTTTTTACCAATATAGATATTTATATTTTCCAATTTAATTCTCCGTAAAAAGTTTCGTTAAAATATACATTTTTATATTTTCTAAATAACTTTGTATTTTTAAATTTAAGATTTTAAATATATTCTATCATAACGAAACTAAATGTGTCAAAAGTTTCTTTTAAAGAAATTTTTGATTTTTTGTAATTATTGATATTAGCGTATATAATGTACAAGTCGTTTAAAACGAAAAAGGGGGAAAGTAAAATGGAAACTAAAAGAGAAAGTAACTTTACAAGTTCTATAGGTTTTGTTTTATCAGCTGCCGGAAGTGCAGTTGGAGTGGGTAATATATGGAGATTTCCATATTTGGCAGCAAGGGATGGTGGAGGTTTATTTTTAATTGTATACCTTGTACTTGTTTTGACTTTTGGATTTACACTTCTTGCAACAGACATTGCTTTGGGCAGAAGAACCGGCAAAAATGCCTTGCAAGCATTTGAATCTATAAATAAAAAGTGGTCATTTTTAGGTAAATTAACATTTTTAGTTCCGGTTATAATAATTACATATTATACAGTAATAGGTGGATGGGTTTTAAAATATGCCTCTATATACATAACAGGTCAAGGGCACAAGGCCTCACAAGATGGATATTTCACATCTTTTATAACAAGCAATGTAGCACCAATAGTGTTTATGCTTTTGTTTTTAGCTATTACAGCATTTGTTGTATACACAGGAGTTGAAAAGGGAATAGAGAAGCTTTCAAGCTTTGTTATGCCAATACTGCTTATAATAATAATTGGCATTGCAATTTATAGTTTGACATTGAAATATACTGACTCAAATGGAGTTACAAGAACAGGTGTTCAAGGTTTAGCAATATATATGATACCTGATTTTACAGGATTAACATTTTCTAAGTTTTTAAATATACTCCTTGATGCTATGAGTCAATTGTTTTTCTCTCTTAGTGTATCAATGGGCATAATGATTACATATGGTTCTTATGTTAAAAAAGATGTAAACCTTAATAAATCAATTTCTCAGATAGAATTTTTTGATACTGGTGTTGCTTTTCTTTCTGGTATGATGATTATTCCTGCTGTATATGTATTTATGGGAAAAGACGGTATGACATCAGGACCAAGTCTTATGTTTGTTTCATTACCAAAAGTATTTGCTTCAATGGGAAAAGCAGGTACAGTTATAGGTCTTGTATTTTTTGTAATGATTGTATTTGCCGCACTTACATCAAGTGTATCAATAATGGAAACATTGGTTGCAAACTGTATGAATATATTTAAAACAAGCCGTAAAAAAACAAGTGCTATTATAAGTGCATTTTCAGCAATAAGTGCTATTGTAATATGTCTTGGATATAATATTTTCTACTTTGAACTTAACTTACCAAATGGGCAGGTGGGACAATTGCTTGATATTATGGACTATATAAGCAATAACTTACTTATGCCAGCTATATCATTGCTTACATGTATATTTATTGGTTGGGTTATAAAACCACATTGGATTGCTGATGAAATTGAAACAGGAGGCGTAATATTTAAAAGAAAACCTTTATATGTTTTTATGGTTAAATATATTGCACCAGTAATTATGATAGTTTTATTTATGAAATCAACAGGAATACTTAATATGTTTATCTCTTAAAATATGTTGTAAAAAAAGCATAATATGGTATAATTGATACAATATAGAAATTATTTAATAGTTAAGGTTTTTGCTTTTATTAAAATAATATTTTATGTAATTTCAATAAAATACAAAATCTAAGGAGATAGTTATGAAGACAACATTATTGATTATGGCAGCGGGTATCGGTTCTCGCTTTGGAGGAGGAATAAAACAGCTTGCACCTGTTGGCCCAAATGGCGAGATAATTATGGATTATTCAATACATGATGCAATAAAAGCTGGCTTTAATAAAATAGTTTTTATTATACGTAAAGACATAGAAGAAGATTTTAAAGAAGTAATTGGCGATAGAATAGAAGGTATCTGCTCAAAATCAAATGTTGAAGTTGAATATGTATTTCAAAGCTTGGATAATGTACCTAATGGTGTTTCAGTTCCAGAAGGAAGAACAAAACCATGGGGAACAGGACAAGCAGTTCTTGCTGCAAAAAATGTTGTAAAAGAACCTTTTGCTGTTATAAATGCAGATGACTATTATGGAAAAGAAGCTTTTGTTAAAATACATGAGTTCTTAGTATCAGAAATCAAACCAACATCATTCTGTATGGCAGGATTTTTGCTGAAAAATACTCTTAGTGATAATGGTGGTGTTACAAGAGGTGTTTGCAAAGTTAATGAAAATGGATACCTTACAGATGTAGAAGAAACTCATGATATTGTAAAAATAGAAAATGGTGCAGAATCTAATGGTAGGCAAATTGATATAAACAGTTTGGTTTCTATGAATATGTGGGGGCTTTCTACTGAATTTATGGACACTTTGGATAAAGGTTTTGTGGAGTTCTTTAAAACAATTTCTGAAAATCCATTAAAATCTGAATATCTTCTCCCAATATATATAGGCCAGCTTTTAAGAGAAGATAAGGTTTCTGTAAAAGTTTTAGAAACTAAAGATAAATGGTTTGGCGTTACATATAAAGAAGATAAGAATTTTGTAGTGGAAAGCTTTAAAAATCTTATTGACAATGGTGTTTATAATTCTGACTTGTTTTCAGATTTATAATATATAAGCTTTAGCTTTTAAGTTTTATGCTATGGTTAAATATTTTAATATTAAAAAGGGGAATATTATGTTAGATAGTAAAGTTGTTGAATTATTAAATAGTCAAGTTAATAAAGAGTTTTATTCTGCATATCTTTACCTTGATTTTTCAAATTATTATTATGATTTGGGTCTTGAAGGTTTTGGTAATTGGTACAGAATTCAGGCTCAAGAAGAAAGAGACCATGCAATGTTATTTATGCAATATCTCTTGAATAACGGAGAAAAAGTTAATCTTGAAGCAATTGAAAAACCATCAGTTGAACTCACAAGTGCAAAAGCAGTATTGGCAAAAGGTTTGATACATGAACAGTATGTTACAAGTCTTATTCATGCAATTTATGATGCAGCATACTCTGTAAAAGATTTCCGTACAATGCAATTCCTTGACTGGTTTGTAAAGGAACAAGGTGAAGAAGAATCAACAGCAGATGGACTTGTAAGAAAATTTGAATTATTTGGAGATGACCCAAAAAGCCTTTATATGCTTGATAGCGAGTTAGGTGCCAGAGTATATACAGCTCCAAGTCTTGTAATTTAATAACCAAAATGCGTATATATTTTATATACGCATTTTTTAATACAAATATAGAACATATTGATGTATATCAAGAAAAGTTTCATAAAAAAATTAGAAGTTTATTATAATAATTGTGTAGTTTTTGTTTTACTATAATAAAATGATTTTATTATAAAAGCGATGCATAAAAATAAGATTATATAATTATCCACGGAATTATAATTGATAATTAAGATATAGATAAATATTTATAAGAGGTATTTAATATAATGAAAAATAAAAAATGGCAAGCAAAATGATTGTTGCTGTGCCATTTATACTAGGTATAATGTCTTTTATTTCATTTGCGATTTATTTATATAGTGCAAATAACGCACCATATACATTTATAGATGTTATATATCTGGGTCCTTTTCTCTCTTTTATTGGTGTGATTATTTCAATCATCACAAGAAAAAGTAAAAAATATATACAGTGCTATGGACGATTGGATTTATAATTTGTTTATTTGGATTTGTATTATGTGTTTTAATTATACTTCTGTTGGTGTTCATTGTGATATCTATGTTTAATGGTACATGGTTATAATGTTATGCAATAGAATTTGTATTGTGAATAAAAATCAAATAAATTGTGTGTGTTTGAGATATAACACGCACAAATAATAAATAGAATAAGTAAACATAATAAAATTGAATTATAAAATATAGTTGTGAAATTTAATTTATTTGATAGATATACAAAAAACGGAATGTGTCGAATTTCGATACATTCCGTTTAAATTTTTTACATTTTCCAAAGTACTTTTTTATCTGAAATCGGTACTAAGATTATTGTTTTTATTTAATTAGTTAATTTTAACATTTTCCCACAATGTGTTGATGTAATCTAACATTTCTTGGTCAAGGTTACGATAAGCATATTTGTTGTAATTTTCAGAGAAATTTGCAATGTCTGGGTAAAGAATTTCCATAGCTTCTTCGCCCATAAATTCGATATATTCTTCGTCTTCATAAACAATGCTGTTTGGTGAAGCATAGTATGTGTGTTCTGCATTAGCAACAGCAGCATCTCTGCTGAGCATATAGTTAATAAAGATTTCAGCAAGTTCTTTATTTTGTGTGCAGGATGGTATGCACATTGCATCAACATAGTAGTTTGTTTGTTCTGGATAGTAGAATTTCAAATCTACATTTTCAGCCTGACCATCAACCATTGTAAAGTAGTCACCTGCATAGTAAGAGCCGATAGCAACTTCTCCAGATTCCATCATATTGTAGATTTCATCCATAACATAGCTTTTAACTAAAGGACGCTGTTTAACAAGTTCATTATAAGCTTTGTCCCATTCAGATTTATCTGTTGTGTTAACATCTATACCAAGTTTGTACATTGCTGTACCGAAAGCGTCACGAGAGTTATTGTATTGAACAAGATTATTTGAATATTTTTCGTTCCATAAGAGGTCCCATTTGCCAGTATCTTTTTCGTCAACAACATTAGCATCGTACATAACACCAACAATACCATAAGTATAAGGAACAGTATACTGGTTTTTTTCATCATAGTACAAGCCTTTGAATGAATCATCAATATATTTGTAGTTAGGAATATTGTTAAAGTCTAATGGTAAGAGCATATCTTCTTTTGACATACGAGCAATCATATAGTCAGAAGGAATGATAACATCATAACTTACAGCACCGCTAGATATTTTGCTGTACATATCTTCGTTAGAAGCATAAGTACTGTAATTTACACGAACTTTTGTGCCATAATTTTTTTCATACCATTTTTCAAATTCTTTAATAGTATCAAAGCTGCCTTCGCTGCCATCTGAAATATATTCACCCCAGTTGTATACATTCAAGGTAAGTGAATTTTTACCACCACAACCTGAAAGACACAAACTTAGCATAAGAACTATTGCAATACAAATTGAAATAATTTTTTTGTTCATTTAAATTTCCTCCGAATAATAAAATATATACAGTAACAGGTCATATAATTTAAAATTAAGTACCAGATTGCTGTTTCTTTCTCATTTCTTTTAATTTACGACTATCTTCTGTATCAATAACATTACTAATAAGGAGCAGTGTCATTGTTACAAAGAAAATGATTGTAGCAAGAGCATACATTTTTGGTGTAACAGTCTTTTTAGTCATACTATAAATACGGATAGGCAATGTGTCAAATCCATTACCAGATGTAAAGTAACTGATTACAAAGTCATCAAGTGAGAGTGTGAATGCCATAATAGCGCCGGTAATAATACCAGGAATCATTTCTGGTAACTCAACTTTGAAAAACGCACCAAAAGGTGTACATCCTAAGTCCATAGCGGCTTCATGCAAAGATTTATCCATTTGTTGGAGTTTAGGCAAAACTTGCAAAATTACATAAGGTAAGCAGAAAGTAACATGGGCAATAAGCATTGTCCAGAAATTAAGGCTTGTAGAAGCACCAAAAATTCTGCCTACAAAAACAAACATAAGCATTAAAGAAATACCGGTGATGATATCAGGGTTTGTCATTGGTATATCTGTAACAGTGTTCATAACTCTTTTATACCAACGAGAGCGAAGTTTATTGATACCAACAGCAGCAGCTGTACCCATTATTGTAGAAATAGCAGTAGCAGATGCTGCAAGAAGTAAAGAGTTTTTTAAAGCATTGAGAGTATTTCTGTCATTTAAAAGTTCTTTATACCACTTTAATGAAAAACCTGCAAATACAGATAAGCTTTTTGAGTCATTAAATGAGAATATAAGCAAAACAATGATTGGTGCAAATAGAAATGCAAAAATCAATGTGCAATATATTTTTGAAGAAACTTTCATTTCTATTCACCTCCATATACATACTTAGCAGTAACATATTTAACCAATGTCATACATACAAGCAAAATAAGCATAAGTACAAATGCAATAGCAGCAGCAAAATGTAAGTTATTAGCTACATACTGACCTTCAATAACATCACCTATAAGCAAGAATTTGCCGTTACCGAGTTTTTGGGAAATATAGAATGTGCTGATTGAAGGAATAAGAACCATTGTTATGCCGGAAATTACACCAGGAAGACTTAAAGGGAAGATAACTCTGCGTAAGACAGAAAGAGTTCCACAACCAAGGTCTTTTGCAGCTTCTAAAAGTTTGGTATCCATTTTAGCCATAATTGAATAAATCGGTAAAACCATATACGGAAAATAATCATAAACCATACCGATTATTACAGCAGATTCTGTACCGATAATGCTAATTGGGTCAATGCCAAAAATTGCAAGAGCTTTATTTAAAAGGCCTGTATCTTGCAAAATTGTCATCCAAGCATAAGTTCTAATAAGAAAGTTCATCCACATTGGAATCATAATAAGAGTTATCATAGTTTTTTGTGTTTTATAATTTGCACGAGCTATGATATAAGCAATTGGATAGCCAAGAATAAGACATATGACAGTTGAAATTACCGCCAATTTTAATGAGCGCATAAAAATCAGCAAATATGTATGAACTTCTGTCATTGTTCCATCAGGATTTTGTAAATTGCTTGTTGCAGTGAAAAATCTTGTTATATTTTCAAATGTAAAAGCAAAGTTGTTATCAGTAAAAGCATAATATCCAACAAAAAGTAACGGAACAATAATAAATAATGCTGACCAAATTGAATAAGGGATAAGAGCTTTTGTGTAGCTATTTGAATTTCTTTTTACAGGTTTGTTGTTCATTCTTCTGTTTCACCTCCTGGCTTGGAGAGTTCATCAAGTTCATTTGAAAAAGAAGAATAGTCACCAAACATACCAGAGTATTTAGATTTTTTCATAATATGAATAGCATCTGGTTCAAGGTATATACCAATGTGTTCATTAATGTTAACAGAATCAGTTGTTTGAATCATCCATTTAAAGCCGTTAATATCAACGATTATTTCATTATGTACACCCATAAATGTAACAGATGTAACAATACCCTCAAGCATGCCTTTAACAGGAGGAACAATGTCAACATCTTCAGGACGAATTACAACGTCAATAGGTTCGTTTTTACTAAATCCGGTATCAAGACATTCAAAAATATGACCGGCAAAACGAACTTTAAAGTCATCAAGCATAACACCATCAATAATATTGCTTTCTCCGATAAAGTCAGCAACAAAAGCATTAACTGGTTCATTGTAAATATCAATAGGGGAGCCTATCTGCTGAATTTTACCTTCGCTCATAACAACGATAGTATCAGACATACTGAGTGCTTCTTCCTGGTCATGAGTAACAAAGATAAATGTAATACCTGTGCTTTTTTGGATTTTTTTAAGCTCTTGCTGCATATCTTTTCTAAGTTTAAGGTCAAGAGCACCGAGAGGTTCGTCAAGAAGAAGAACTTTTGGATGATTTATCAAAGCTCTGGCAATAGCAACACGCTGTTGCTGACCACCTGAAAGACTTGTTACACTACGGTTTGCAAAACCAGAAAGCATAACTAATGAAAGCATCTGTTCAACTTTCTCTTTAATTTCTGCTTTTGGCAATTTGCGTTCTCTTAAAGGAAATGCGATATTTTCAAAAACATTAAGATGTGGGAACAAAGCATATTTTTGAAAAACAGTGTTAATATTACGCTTATGTGGAGGAGTATCGTTGATTCTTTCGCCCATAAATATAACATCGCCTTTATCTGGATGTTCAAAGCCACCAATCATTCTTAAAGTTGTTGTTTTACCACAACCGGAAGGACCAAGCAATGTGATAAATTCATTATCGTGAATATCAAGATTGATGCTATCAAGTATAGTTTCTCCATCAAAAGATTTTGAGATGTTTTTCAGTTCAATAATTTTTTTCATTTTTCCTCCCCACATTCCATTAAATCTTAATTTTGTGTAGTATCTTATAATACAAAAAAGTGGTATACTGCACATACAGCATACCACTTGTAAATTACCATATATAACATATTTGTACTTTAATCCATAATTGATAATCGCCAAAAATGCAATTTCCCTTATACAAATGTGTTAAATCACAATGGGATCAGAGTCTATATAGCAAAGATTACTTTTACTACTCTTAT
>JAHHUE010000029.1 GCA_020024155.1 Oscillospiraceae bacterium
TTGTATCTGTGATAATTTCTTTAATTGAAATATTTTTAAATTATACAAGAGGTTTTTTATTACCAACATTTATAACAATTACAGTTTTAGGCATATTATATGGTGCTTATTTTTGTTTATATGCAATTACAAAATTGCCAAAACATTATGATGAGAATAAAATCAGTATATTTTATGATGGATTTTTTCGTATGAATATATTAGGAATGCAATTTAATAACAATAACTGGCCACATATAATAAATGTTGCTCGTATATGGTCTTGTGTCAGCATGACCGTGCTCCCGATAATTATGTTTTTTATAGGAATTTTGAACTTTAATACTAGTATAAATAATATATTTGATATATCTACTTTAATTGTTGCTCTTTTAGCGCTGTTTGTGCCAATTTATGTAGTTGGAAATAAATATAAATAAAATGTATTAAAACTACTGTTTCGAAAAAAGTTTGAAACAGTAGTTTTATCTTGTAACATTTGGCTAATTGGAAAGTCTTAATAATAGAACAATATAAATATTGCAATATAGTATAATATGTTGGCTGGGAGATGATTTAATGGAGGATATTGAAAAGATATATTCTGAATACTATGACATAGTATTTGGGTATGCTATGTCAATTTGCAAAGATGAACAATGGGCAGAAGAGTTGACACAGGAAGTTTTCTTTAAAGCTATAAAAAGTATAAAAAGCTTTAAAGGAGAGTGTAAGCTGAGTGTTTGGCTTTGTCAAATTGTAAAAAACACATTTTATACAGAATTAAAACGCAAGAAAAGGCAGATAGACAGTCCAATTGAAATTATTGAAGATAATAAAAATATAGAACAAAAAGTATTGGATAAAGCAACAGCGTTTGATTTGCATAAAATATTGCATCTACTTGGCGAGCCGTATAAAGAGGTATTCTGGATGAGAACTTTTGGAGAATTATCCTTTAAGGAAATAGGAATAATTTTTGGTAAAACTGAAAGTTGGGCAAGAGTTACATATCACAGAGCAAGACTTAAAATAAAGGAGAATGCAGAATGAAATATCCATGTAATCTTATAAAAGACCTTATTCCACTTTATTATGATAAGGTTTGTAGTGAAGAAAGCAGAAAAATCGTTGAAGAACATTTACAAGAATGTTCCGAATGTAATATATACTATAAAGAGATGTGCAAAGAAGATGATGTTAATTTGTATAGTGATGATTTAGAAAAACAAAAAGCAGAATCTTTTCAAAAGGTAAAAAGTAAAATAAGACAAAAACAGATAATAGTTGCATCAATTATAATATGTATATTATTAGTAGTATCTTTCGCAATAGTTGGAGTGTTGAAAAAATCTGTGGATATTATAGAAGATGATAAAATTTCTGTTTCAATGGAAAATAATAACTTAATAGCAAAAGTTAACGGAACACAACCCAATTATATGAAAATAAAAAATGTAGAAAAATTAGAGGATGAAGATGACAAAACATACATGTTTTTTTATATGACCGATACAAAATGGGATGATATTACAACAAGCTCCAAAACTTATTCTGAGCAGGTGCTGTGTTTATCTGACAAAGGTGCTGATAATATAGATGAAGTATATTATTATATTGGAGATTATACAGATATTGAAAATATAGGTATAACAGATTTAAAAAAAATTATGGAAAACTCTAAAAAAATGTGGAGCAAATAAAAATAAAGCAGAAAATCACATAGGATTTTCTGCTTTTAATATGTTTATTTATCTAATATTTTTCCGTCAATTGAAATTGTAACAACCTGCCAAGGAATAAATTTTCCACTATTTTGAAGAGCTTTTTTAGCTGCCATTTCCAATCCACCACAACAAGGAACTTCCATACGAACAATAGTTACGCTTTGAATATCATTATTTTTGATTATTTCAGTAAGTTTTTCACTATAATCAATACTATCCAATTTAGGACAACCAATTAAAGTTATTTTACCTTTCATAAACTCGTTATGCATATTTGCATAAGCATAAGCTGAACAATCAGCTGCAATAAGCAATTTTGCACCATTAAAATATGGAGCGTTAATTGGTACAAGTTTAATCTGACATGGCCATTGACCAAGTTGAGATTTAATTTGTAGAATACTATTTACATCAATATTATTATCAGCAGAGTTTGCGTTATTTAAAGTACGCATTTGCTGACCAGGACATCCTGTATGAGTAATTGTTTTGCCTGACTGCTGCATTTTTTTCTGCATATTGGCAAGAACAGCTTTTTCATCATAAGCAAGAGCCTCTCTTTCAATGAATTTAATTGCACCAGTATGGCAAGTTGGTAGACAGTCGCCAAGACCATCGCAATAATCATCACGGAGTAATTTTGCTTTTCCGTCAACAATTCCAATAGCACCTTCGTGACAGGCAGTTGCACAAGCACCACAACCATCACATTTATCTTCATCAATGTGTATAATTTTGCGTATCATATATATTATCCTCTCCCATTTATCTTGAACTTATGATTGTATTATAATATAATTACTAAAATAAGTATGTTGTTGTAACAACAAGGAGTAAAAATGAAAACAAATTTATCAAATTGCCAATTATTTAACGGAATTGAAGAAAATGAGATAAAATCACTGTTACAGTGTTTAAATGCAGTGGAAAAAACATATAAAAAGGGCGATATTATATTTGCAGAAGGTGAGCCAACAGAGCTTATAGGAGTTGTTTTATCAGGAATGGCTATAATTGAGTTTGCAGATGTATGGGGAAATAATAATATAATAGGCAGCGCAGAAGAGGGAGATGTTTTTGCAGAAGCATATGCTTGTATACAAGATGAACCACTGTTGATATCAGTATCAGCAGCGGAAGATACAAAAATATTATTTATGAATATAGGCAGAGTATTGTCAAGTTGTAGTAATTCTTGTGTTTTTCATACAAAATTAGTTAGAAATCTTCTTACAGTATCTGCATATAAAAATTTGCAGATATCAAGAAGGATACTTCATACAAGTTCAAAATCAATTAGGGGCAGGCTATTATCGTATTTTTCAGAATGTGTAAAAAAATCAGGTAGCTACTCATTTGAAATTCCGTATAATCGTCAGCAATTGGCAGATTATCTAAGTGTAGATAGAAGTGCAATGAGCAATGAATTGTCAAAAATGCAAAAAGACGGAATACTAAAATATGATAAAAACTATTTTGAAATAAATAAAAGTATCCATAGTTCAGATAATTCAACCATATAAATAATGTGATGTAATAAGCTCAATTTTAGATTTTTAATATACTGAAAATAAAGTATACAAAAAAACTATATTTTATTTATTGACATTTATTGAAAAGATTTGATATTATAAAATTTGAAATAAATGTAAAATTTATGTAAAATATAAAATTTTATGAGGAGAAGGTTAAAGGAGAAAGGACTAAATAATGAAAAAATCTATTATTTCATACTTTTTGTCACTAACTATGTCGATGGCTGTTATATCACAAGCATTTATGCCTGTTATGGCAATAGAAAAAAATGATAGTAACAGTGTAATTGTTGATTATAGCAAAGAAACTTCAAGTGATAATATTGTTAATCAAGAAGATGAACAGGTGAAACTAGAAAATAGTTCATCTGATGTATTGATTGAAAAAGAAAATGAAAATCTTGAATCATCAGCTCAAAATAATTTAGATGATATATCTTCGTATAATACTTTACAAGAAGAAAATATAGATTCAGTTGTTGAAAAACAAACTTTTGAAAATATTTCTGAAAGTAAAGATAAAGATAATAATCAAGATAATGTTAAACAATCAGAAAATAATATAGTACAACATTTAGGTGGTATTTCTGTATCAATCAATGCAAGTATGTTAATTAGTAAACCATTACTATTTAATGTTGTTATACTTAAAGGTGATAATATTGTTTACAGTGAAAAAGCAGTTTTAAAAAATAATGAAAATGGTGAAATTTCGTCAGTTACAGTTAATAAAACTGAATTGCCAGCAGGTAATTATGACGTTGTTGTTACTGCTTTGGGATTTGCAACATATAGACAACCAGTTGATGTTAAAGATAATGTACATAGCGAAATTAAATTATATACATCTGAAATAAGTGGATATGATGTGACAAAAGCAACACACCCTGGTTTTTTAAGAGTTGGTGATGCAAATGGTGATGGAGTATTAAATAGTTCTGATGTAGATGCAATTGTTGCTGCAATTGATAATAAGACAACAGGACTTGCAGATTTAAACCATGATGGTGTTGTTAATCTTATAGATTTAGAATTTTTGGCATTAAATCTTGCCAAAGAAGAACAACAAGTTCAAGATGTAGTTTCTACAATTCAAACTCGTTTATCAAATAATTTGGCAATACCTTCCGTAAATAAAGAAACAAAAGTGGAAAACGGAAGTATTTTAGATTTAGTTGGTAATGGTGGCAAAGTATCATTTACAACAGTTTCAGGAAAAGAAATAAGCGAAAACAATAGTATTTCTATTGATTTTGATTTTACAGGCAAAACATCGGAGATTAAACCAACAGAACTTCCTAAAATGGAAGGTATGGTTATAGAAAGCCCTTCTGAAAACAATAATTCAATAAAAACAGGCACTGTTTCTGTTGTTTATGTTGAAGGGAATATTGAAAAAAACATTGAAGTAGCTATTCAAGATGAATCACCAAGAGCAAATACTTATGTAAGATTGCTTGGTGAAAAACCAACAGTTACAAGATTACAAAACGGTAGTTTACAAGTTAACTTTGGTAAACAAGTTGCAGTTAAAAAGATTACTCTTAATATAACTGCTACACAAAATAAAAATTTGGCAGAGATTTCCAAAGTAGAATTTTTAAATAATATGGATAACAGAATACCAGAACCAGAAATGGATATTCCAGAAGGTCTTTCTGTAAAAGAAGCAGGCGATAAAAGATTTGTTCTTACATGGAAACCAGTTCAAAATGTTACAGTGTATGAAATAGAAATTATCGGACCTGCTAAAAATGGTAAAGTTGATGAGCAAATGGTTGTTCGCACAACAACAAATACCATTTCAATAAGTTCAATTAACAATAAAAAACTTATAAATGGCAAAGATTATACTGTGCGAATTCAGTCAGTTAATGGTGAATGGAAAAGTGGTTGGAGTGAAAGTATTATCGCTAAACCAGTAGTAACTTCTAAACCAGATGCACCTGATAATTTGGAAACAGTTGGTGGATATAAATCAATTGAAGTTAGTTGGAAAGATATGATTGATACAGATACATATACTGTTTTGTATCAAAGAACAGATAATGATGAGCCATATAAAGTTGCCGTTAGCGGATTATCACAAAATAGTTATAAAATAGAAGGCCTTGAAGATAATATTGAATACCGTGTTGTTGTTTATGGCACAAATGAATTAGGTGACAGCACTTATTCAATCCCATCTACTTCAAAAACAAGCAGTCTTTTGCCAGCTTGGATGCCATCATATAAACTTATCAATAAGCCTGTTGAAGAAAATCAGAAAACAGAACACATTGTAAAAGTTGAAAAAATGCGTAGTGCTGCACAAATGGTAGATAGCAGTCTGGATACGGATAATAAAAGTGCATTTGGTGTTGTTGATAATAATCAAGGCTCTTATTATTATTTGAATGACTGGGATGATGGTGTTTATTATGGTGGATATAATGAACGTGGTATTAAAGTTACATTTGATAATACATATAAATTTGGTGCAATGGCATTTGCTGAACCTGAAAATGGAGTAATAAATCAGTTAAAAATTTTGTATCATGATGTTAAAACAGATGAAATTAAAACAATAGATAATCTTAGATATTATGCTAAGATTGATAAAAATAATCGTAGACATATTTATGTTAGTTTTGACAAAATGATAGAAACTGAC
The DNA here is from genome assembly GCA_020024155.1 of Oscillospiraceae bacterium. Taxonomy (GTDB): domain Bacteria; phylum Bacillota; class Clostridia; order Oscillospirales; family Ruminococcaceae; genus RGIG3102. The sequence continues at coordinate 5,895 of JAHHUE010000029.1, forward strand.
AGTATACAACTTATGACAGCAACAGGAAATACAAGAACTATAAAAATTGCTGAAATAAGATTTTATGAGTATGATAGTATTTATACAGATATAATGTCTTTATATGAAGATGAATATCACACAACTTTAAAATCAGAAGTAACAGAGGATACTATTAACAAGTTAGATACTCGCTTGAACACAAAAGAAGAAAATAGTGGAGAATATCACCCAGAAAAAAATATCCTTCAAAGAGAAATTGATACTGCTAGAAAAATATTGTTAAATCAGAGCATAAGCAATGTGAAGGAAGTTAAAGCTTCTATTAGCGCAGTTGCAAATGGAAGAAATGACAGTTCTTTGGGATTTACAGGATTAAATGACTGGCAGCCATTGGGTGTTACTATTGGAGCAGGTGAAAGTGTGGCTGTTTATGTAGGACACCCTAATAAACGAGTAGGAGACAATACACAGCTACAAGTGATTTTCACGCAGTACAATGCTGAATCAGGTAAATTTATGTTTCAAACCAATGATTTAAAAATTGGTGAAAATATATTAACTGCACCTACCATTGTAAGTAAAGACTTTGAGCGTGGTGGCTCTGTATATATTAGATATACAGGCAGCGATGTAAATGAAAAATATGGTGTTCGTATTGATGGTGGCACAGCTATTCCTATGCTAGATTTATACAAAATTACAGATAAACAAGAAAGAATAAATCGTGTAGTTGAATATATTAAAGAACTTGAAAGTTATGTTGGCAACATTGAAACATTACATAATCAATTGCATAAAAATAGTGAAAATGTAAATATAAACAAAGAATTTAAAGAAAACGAATGTATACTTGGTGCTACGGAGCTTCTCACAGACCGTATGCTTATATCAGTTTCAGCAAAACAAATTCTTGTTGGATTAGGCAACGGAAGTACAGAAGAAAAAGCAGAAAAATTAAATAATTCTATGCAGGCTATGGACGATATGATGACATTGTTCTATCAGCATAAAGGACTTACTGATAATGCTGAAAATGCAATTAACAAGACTCCAGCTCAACATTTGAATATTCGTTATATGCGTATGTTTGCAGGGGCATTTATGTATGCATCTGGAAACCATATTGGTATTGGATGGAATTCTATACCAGGTATGTCTAAGGGTATTCCTGTTGTGTCAGATAATAAAGGTGCATACCAGTCAGGTGAATATTTTGGTTGGGGTATAGGCCATGAGATAGGGCATAACATCAATCAGGGTAGTTATGCAATTGCCGAAGTTACAAATAACTATTTTGCACAATTATCTACATATAATAATGGACAAACTCGCTTTACCTATAATAATGTTTATGACAAAGTTACATCAAATACTATTGGTCGCTCTGAAAATGTATTTACTCAATTAGCTATGTATTGGCAGTTGCGTTTAGCTTATGATAACTATTATCCGTATAAAACATTTAATACAGAAAAAGAAGTTTATGATAACCTATTCTTTGCAAGAGTAGATACTTATGCTCGTACACCATCAAGAGCTCCAAAAGCAAAAGAAAATGGTGTTGATTTAGTATTGGATGGAGATGTTGAGCAAAACTTTATCCGTTTAGCAAGTGCAGCAGCTCAAAAAAATCTCACAGAATTCTTTACTCGTTGGGGTTGGATACCTAATGAAAAAACATTAAAATATATACAGCAGTGGGAAGAAGAAACTCGTAAAATTTATTATGTAAATGATAAAGCACAAGAGTATCGCATAGAAAATCCTAATGGTGCGAAATTTGAAAATCGTAAAGTTATTGATAAGTCGGAAATAAAACTTACAAAAGGCACTGATTCTAATGGATTGGCACAAAATCAAGTAAAGATTGAAATTATTCCAAACAGTAAAAAAGAAAATTTATTAGGATACGAAATTAACCGTACAATTATATCTGCGGGAGAAGAGCAGACACAAACAGTTGGTTTTGTATTGGCAGGTGAAAATGAAAATGTTTCATTTACAGATACAGTATCAACTATAAATAATCGTACATTTACTTACAGTATAGTACCTATCGACCAATATCTTACACAAGCACAGTCAGTGGTTATGGACACTATTAAAATTAAACATGATGGTAGCCATGATAAACATAATTGGACAGCAACTACAAATATGATATCTTCTCAAGATAAAGAAGAAATCTATGATGAGCAAAATCCTGATGCAGGTTATAATCATATAGAAAATATGCCTGTAAAATCTGCTATTGGTCTTGTATTGGATAATAAGCTTGAAACAACTTATACAGGTACAACATCAGATAGTGATGCGATAATAGAGTTAAACTTTGGTAAAACATTAGATGTTACAGGACTTAAATTTAATTTAGAAAAGGCAAAAGGAAATATTCCTTCTGGAACTATTGAAGTTCAACTTTTTGAAAACGGTAAATGGAATACTGTAAAGACAAATAAAAATTCTATTACAAAACAGGAAAGCAGTATAATTTATTTTACTCGTGATGACGGTTGGCTTAGAACAAGCAGTGCTGCTGCAATAAGATTGATTTTTAAGAACACAAAAACTGTTAGTGTAAGCGAATTAGATGTTATTGGTCCAACAGGTGATAATGTAGAGTTGTTTACAAATGGTATAGGTATTTTAAAAGAAAATTATATTTACGATAAAACATTGTATGAAACAAGCAAGCATAAAGATGGATTTATTCCAGCAAATGCAGTTGTATTTATTGGCGAATATAAGGGAAATCCTGCTTATAACGCAGTTATGTTGTTTGACCAAAATGGTAAAATGGTTGGATATAATGAAAATGGAGAGGGAACAGCTGAACAAATCATATTAGCAGAAGTTCCAGATAAGGGAGATTTGGCTAATACTTCGGATGGACGCTGGGTATATTGGATAGACAATAACGCAGTAAAACCTAAACGTGTTCGTGTTGAACTTTATCGTGTTGATGATGCAACAACAAACGAAGGTCAAAGATTGGTTAGTGATTCACTTTGGGTAGAAGTACCAACTGAACTTCCACAAATTACTATCAACGATAGTTCAAAAAACTAATTTTCATATAAAAGGAGATAACCATGACCAAACAATTTAAAAGTTTGATTATAACTGCGTTTATTGCAATGGTATTACCTTTTTATGCTTTTGCAATATCTGATACAACAATTGATTTTATAGTGAATGGCGATAAAGCTAATGTTAATATCCATCTTCAACATAAAGATGTTGGAGATGGAGCCACTGCCTTAATGATGAAATTTCATCTTGAAGCTGTTGTTGGTTCTTTGGAACAAGCACAAGTAAGTTTTGCTTTTGATGATAAAATGACTGGCACAGTGCAAAGATATAGTTATAATCAAGAAGAAAAAATTCTTACAGTATATGTTGCAGGTGCAAAAGAAGGAATTTTTAAAGGTGAAACTTTAAATCTTGGATATTTACAACTTACAAGCAACAAAGGTGATTATATAAAAGTTAAAATCACTTCTGGACTAATGGGAGAAAATGAAGAAGTAAGTGATGATTTGCAAATACTTACTGGTGGTACTACTATGACCTCATTAGCAACTCAAAGTGTTTCTGTTGAATTAGAAGCAGGTGAAAATGTAGTAAGTCCATCACCGGAAATAAAACCAACTCCGTCTCCGATTGTTACACCTGCACCAAATCAGACACAAGTTCCGGAAAAACCGTCAGTATCTGATGAAAAAGGTAAAACAGATAAACCAAAAAATAATAAAAAATATAGTTCAGAAGAAATAGCCAATCTTTTTGCAAAACAAAATGGTGTTGTAAAAATTGATGTATCAAAACAGACAAAGATTGACAAAGAAGTATTTGAATTGCTTAAAAATACACCAAATACACAGCTTAGACTTGAAGGCAATGGATATGTTTGGGTATTTGATAATGCAGATATGAAAAATACAAATAATAGTGGTGTTGATTTTAATAGTTTTGTATCAACAAAAGTTAAATCAAGTACAGATAAAAAAATCAAAGCTTTTGTAAAAGATAAACAGTACTTTACATTTGAAACAGCGTATAACGGACAACTGCCATGTAAAGCAATTCTTGAATTGAAACTTGATAAAGGTATATATGCAGATAAAACATTGATTGTATATAGACAGTCTGAAAAAGAAGAACCATATCTTGTGGCAGAAATTATTGCAAACAACGAGGGATTGGTATCAATACCATTGGAATATGGTTCTGCATATTTTATTATTGAAAAAGAACAAGTAAGTAGCAGTGAAATCAACTCTAATTCAACAGAACTTAATATGGATGTATCAAGTTCAATTGATGAAATTCAAGATACTAACAGCAGTTCATCAAATATGAATGTAGTGATGATTATAATTTTGATTTCATTTGCAGTAATAATTGTGGCATTTATATTTAGAAATAAGAAAAAATAACATATAAAATAGCATTATTAGATATGAAGTAACACAAAAAGTTAGACAGACTTTTTAATAAAAATGTTCAAGAATCAAAAGGACTTGTTGTCTGCGTAAAGCAGATGACAAGCCCTTTATCTTTGACTTGATAAGTTTTATTGCAGCAATCAAGATATTAAATCAGCTTTACCTTGAAGTGCTATATAGTATCAAATTTTTGTAAGTATGGGAACTTGATTTCGAACCTAACAAAGAAATTTTAAATTAAAGCATCATTTAAACAGTTTCAATTACAGCGTATGATTTTGAAAATACCTCTGTATTTAAGTATAGCTGTTATTGTTACAGAATATGGTTATATAAATAAAAATGATTGTATTGACATCCAATTTCTTTATACTGCTATTTTTTATGGTGATTTTTTTATCATTGAAAAAGTATGGAACAATAGAGTTATACAATATAAAATAGATAGAGAATTTAACATAACGGTATCTTCTGATTTGAGAATAATATAAAATTAGATGTTTGATAATAGGTAGTTGATACTATTTTGAATTAAATACACAAAATAAATTCCATTAAAATACAAAGCCTCTGCAACAGGTGTAAAACTTGTTGCAGAGTTTTTTTCTATTTGCTATTTTATGCTTACTACTTGATATATTTTTAGCAACTTTGAGTATTTGAAGATATTTTTTTAGTTAACATTACTTTATTTTAATTTTTTTACAAGAATTAAAACAGCGATTTTTTGTAAATGTTAATGTGTAAAATTTCATATATTTTAAATTTTTATTGTATGATTAAATCGAAAACTGAATGAACCATTATTAAACAGCGATAGTCAGAAGTAATTGCAGTTGCAAAAGCAAAAGGAATACGCTTTGGACGCCCACTAAAATCATTACCGAAAAATTTCCATGAATTCTATCAAAAATGGAAAGATGGTAAGATTACTGGAACAGCAGCTTAATCCTGCAATATTGCATTATCTACATTCCGTTACTAAGAAAAAATCTACGAAAAAAGTTAACATTATTGTAAAAGTGGCTATTTTGCAGAAAGGTATTATAAATTGTATTTTAAATTCCAAGTTATAACTTTTGTTTTCATAAAAATATGCACCTACAAAAGCAATAACCTTTGAGGTGCATATCGTTTGTAACAGGGTATTTATTTTTGTTTATATAACTGCGTATTTGAATATAGGTTATTAGTTTTTGTGAAATCTAGTAAGAAATTCTTTTGTACGAGGGTTCTGTGGATTATTAAAAACATCATTAGGAGAGCCTTTTTCACAGATAACACCATCAGCCATAAAAACAACATAATTACTTACATCATGTGCAAATGCCATTTCGTGTGTTACAACAAGCATAGTCATACCATCGTTAGCCAAAGACTGCATAACAGAAAGAACTTCTCCAACCATTTCTGGGTCAAGAGCAGATGTAGGTTCATCAAAAAGAAGAACCTCAGGGTCCATTGCAAGAGCACGAGCGATTGCAACACGCTGTTTTTGCCCACCAGAAAGTTGACTAGGTTTTGCATTTATATATGGTGCCATTCCAACTTTTTCAAGATATTTCAAAGCATTTTCTTTTGCTTGTTCTTTGTTGCGTTTAAGAACTTTTGTTTGACCAATAATGCAGTTTTCTAAAACAGTCATATTGTCAAAAAGATTAAAGGATTGAAACATCATACCAACACGTGAACGATATTCTGTTGTACCTGAATTATTTTTAACTATATCTTTACCGTGAAATAAAACTTTACCACCAGTTGGTGTTTCCAAAAGATTTATACAACGCAAAAGAGTTGATTTACCTGAACCTGATGCACCTATTATACTTGTTACATCACCAGGACGCACAATAAAATCAATATCCTTTAAAACTTGATGTGTGCCGAAAGATTTGGAAAGATGTTTTACTTCTAAAATATTATTTTCATTATTCATTTTCGGCATTCTCCTTAGTTATTATTTACTTTTAGTTGAGTTTTTTCTAACTGTTCCATATTTTTAATGTGAGCAGCTTCTTTGTTAAGTTCGTCATAAGGACTGCCTTTTGCAGGATAATTATATGTACCAGCAGAACCTACAAGCTGATCAGAATTTACAAGGTCGTAATTGTTGTTGCCGTCCATTTTTCTTTCTATCCAACGAAGAACAATAGATGCAAGCAATGTCATACTTAAATATGCAACCATTTCAATTGAGGCAGAAGGGAAATACAAATATGTTGCACCAACTGCTGCACGGTGTACAGAGAATAATTCTCCGTAAGTAATAATGAACATTACAGATGTATCTTTTATGTTGATAATAAGGTTGTTTCCGATTTGAGGAAGAAGAACGCGGAAAGATTGAGGAATTATAACATAAAGCATAGTTTGAAAGTGATTCATACCAATAGCTTTTGCACCTTCTGTTTGCCCGCGGTCAATAGATAAAAAACCACCACGAACAGATTCTGCCATATATGCACCTGTATTGATAGATACAATAAGCAATGCAGCAGTAAAAACATTATTAAAACGCATTTGATTTCCTGTAAAATATGGAAGACCATAGTAAATAAAAACAGCCTGCATTATCATTGGTGTTCCACGGAAAACTTCTACATATATGCGAATTATTACTCGTATTAAACAGAGAAAAAATCGTTTTATTATATTATCATTTTTAGATGTAGGAATTGTCTGCAAAATACCACAGATAAAGCCTATTATACAACCTATTATTGTAGCAAGTACGGCAAGTTTAAATGTGTTTGCCATACCTCCAAGATATTGGTTGCCGTATCGTTGCCAAGTTGATGAAATATCAGAACTTAACTGCGCACACTGCTGAATAAAAATCTGAAACATACAAGTGAAATCCTTTCTGGTGTTTTATAAATATACAAAAGACAACAGTTATAATATAACTTATAATTCATAATAAAATAGGATGTATAATACATCCTATTTTCTATGTCAAAGGGATATAGATTATTCGTTTATAGGTTGTATAGCAATTGCATCAGCCATTAAATTATTAAAATCATCAGCTGTCATCTTATTGAGAACACTATTGATAGAATCTTTGAGAACAGTATTTCCTTTTGCAATTGAAACACCAATATTAACATTTTCTGCACGAATATCATCAGAGAATTTGAAGTAGCCATCTGTGCCAGAGAAATTAAGAATTTTCATATTTGGATAAGCGACAATAGCACCTTGTGCAGTTGGCATATCTGTGCAAACAAAGTCAACCATATTTGTTGAGAGTGACATAATCATTGCAGGAGCACTTTCTGCTGCTGTCTGAATTTTAGCGTCTGGAATTTGTGGGAGGCATTGGTCATACCAAATTGTTGATTCCTGAGAAGTACATTTACCACCAGAAAGGTCATTGATAGATGTAGCATTTGCATATGGACTGTCTGATTTTGTTACACATACCATTGTAGCGTAGAAATATGGGCCAGCAAAATCAACTTGCTGAGAGCGCTCAGCAGTCATAGATTGACCAGCTATAACAGCATCATAAGTTCTTGTTTGAACACCTGGCACAAGAGAACCCCAGTCAGATTGAATAACTTCAAGTTCCCAGCCATTTTCTTCGCAGATTTTTTTGCAATCATTACATCGTAACCGTTTGCGTAGCCACCTTCTACATTTGATACTGGAACAGCACCATTGGAATCATCTGTTTGAAGCCAGTTGTAAGGTGCATATCCACATTCCATAGCTATTGTGAGAACACCATCTTCAACACCTGACATATTTGCACCATTTGGTGAGTCAGCTTGATTTGATGAGTTTTGTGAACCGCCACATGCAGTCATTGATACTGTTATAATTGCAGCAGTGATGATGGATAAGATTTTTCTTTTCATAAATATTTCTTCCTTTCGAATTGTTTATCGCGGGAAGCAGAGGTGATTTACTTTGTTGCTGAAAGGAAACAAAAAAACCATGACACTTTCCAGCATTGGAAAGTGTCATGGCGTACAGGCGAACTTATTAAAGGTTCTCTTGTGTCAATGATAGCACTCCACATTGCTGTGACAGTCTGCCGGATATTATCCGACAGCCCAGGTATATATTCCCGGCTGGAACAAAACCTTCGGCGAAAAACCCTTTCACTTACAGCGGCAGCCGACCGTAATCTGCAAGATACTGATGTTTTTCGCACCTCTACCATTGTATCGGAGCAATCTTCCGAAACAATCTATATATGCGATTATGCTTGCATGCTACCACTTATACACAAAAGTATCAATAGATTTGTGCATATAAATGAAAAAAATAAATATTTATAAAAAACAACATAATGTTTGATATAATTTGTAATTATATCCATAAAAATTAAATATAAAAATATACCTATAATTCAATATATTAAAGATACGTGATTAAAATTTATATCAGATTTAAGTCAAAAGGATGGTCAATTTATAAAGAGTAATATATTATTTTGTTGTTTATTTTATGTTATTTAATCTTAAAATATTTTTGTGATATGGTCACAAACAAAACTGGAATAAAATAGTATAATATAAACATAGTTGGAGGTAATGTATTATGGATAAGAAAAAAAGAAAAGCTGATGTAAATACAAATCTATGTGTTGCTTGTGGTGCTTGTATGAAAGTATGTCCAAAAATTGCAATTACAGTTTATAAGGGAATTTATGCACAAGTTGATACAGATAAATGTGTGGGATGTGGAATATGTGCAAAAACATGTCCAGCATCAATTATTGAAATAACTACATTGTAACAGGAGAAAATTATAATGAAAGCTAAGAAAAAATGGAATGATTACTTATGGATTGCAACAGCCACATATTTAATTTTAGGTTTTTTAATATATTATTTGCTTGGCTAGGTTTAATATGCTTTTTTGTTCCACTTATAATTTCCATAGTAAAGGGAAATAAATCATATTGTAACAGGTATTGTGGTCGTGGACAGCTTTTAGATATTTTGGGTAACAAATTTAAGTTATCAAGAAAAAAGGATATGCCAAATTTTTTAAAGAGTAAATCATTTAGATATGGCTTTTTAATATTCTTCCTTGTTATGTTTGCCAATATGTTATTTTCAACATACTTAGTTATGGCGGGGACAACTGATTTGAGAGAAGTTGTAAAATTATTATGGACTTTTAAATTGCCCTGGAATTTTGCATATCATGGTACACTTTTTGCGCCTTGGGTTGCTCAATTTGCTTTTGGATTTTATAGTGTAATGTTAACATCTACTTTACTTGGATTGGTTACTATGATACTTTATAGACCTCGTTCTTGGTGTGTATATTGTCCAATGGGTACAATGACACAGGGAATTTGTAAAATTAAAAATAAAGCATAATTTAATAAAATTTATTATTTAGATAAAAATATTTATAGCTTGGATAATGTGCATAGCCAAGCTATGGGAAAGGAATATATTATTTATGAAGCAAAAATTTGATGTTACAGGTATGACCTGCTCTGCGTGTTCGTCAAGAGTTGAAAAGAGTGTTCAAAAACTGGATGGTATAAAAGATGTTAGTGTAAATCTTTTAACTAATAGTATGCAGGTTGAATTTGACGAAGAGAACATGAGTGAACAAGACATTATGGATGCTGTTTCACAAGCAGGATATGGAGCAAGCGTTCAAGGAGAAAACACTGAGAAAATTAGTACATCTAAGTCAAACGAAGGCAAGAAAAATGCTATTCAAGAACATATGGAAAACATGAAAAGACGAATGATTTGGTCATTTATCTTTATGATACCTTTGATGTATGTATCAATGGGACATATGGTTGGAATACCATTGCCAAACTTTTTAAACGGAACAGAAAATGCAGTTGCATTTGCAATGACACAATTTTTGTTATCAATACCAGTTGCTTATATAAATAGAGCATATTATACAAAAGGTTTTAGCTCTTTAATGCATGGTGCTCCTAATATGGATACACTTATAGCAGTTGGTTCTAGCGCATCATTAATATATGGTATTTTTGCTATATATCGCATAGGTTACGGTCTTGGCGTGCAGAATTTAGAATTGGTTATGCAGTATAGACATGACTTGTATTTTGAATCAGCAGTTATGATTTTAGCTTTGATTAACCTTGGCAAATATTTGGAGGCAAGGTCAAAAGGTAAAACAAGTGACGCAATAAATAAACTTATAAATTTAGCACCAAAAACAGCTTTGGTAGAACGTGATGGTAAAGTTATAGAAATATCATCAGATGAAATATTGCCAAACGATATTCTTCAAGTTAAACCAGGCAGTAGCATATCAGCAGACGGTGTTATAATAGAAGGTAGCACAAGTGTAGATGAAGCGGCAATTACAGGCGAAAGTATGCCAGTTCAAAAACAAGTTGGAGATACAGTAATTGCGGCTACAATAAACAAAACCGGATTTTTCAGAATGAGAGCAACAAAAGTTGGTAAAGAAACAACTTTCTCAAAGATTATTCAGTTGGTTGAAGAGGCAAGTTCAAGCAAAGCACCAATTGCAAAAATGGCAGATAAAATTGCAGGTATTTTTGTACCAGTTGTTATGACAATTTCATTGATTACAGCAGTTGGTTGGTTAATTGTTGGTACTGATTTTGAATTTGCACTTTCATCAGCTATTGCAGTTTTGGTTATTTCTTGCCCTTGTGCTTTAGGTTTGGCAACTCCTGTTGCTATAATGGTAGGTACAGGTAAAGGTGCAGAAAACGGTGTTCTTATTAAATCAGGTGAAGCACTTGAAGTAACTCATAGTGTTCAAAGTGTTATTTTGGATAAAACAGGCACAATTACTCAGGGCAAACCAGAAGTTACAGATGTTATTACTTTTGATATTGAAAATGAAGAACTTTTGAAAATAGCAACTGCTTTGGAAGAAAAAAGCGAACACCCATTGGCAGAAGCTATAATGGTAAAGGCTAAACAAGAAAATGTACAAGCATATTCAGCAAGCGACTTTACTGCTATATCCGGACGAGGTATTGAAGCTGTTATAGACGGAAAAAAATATTTTGCAGGTAATCAAAGATTTATGGAAGAAAATAAATTAGACTGCAAAAATATAGAAACTGTTATGGATAATCTTGCAAGTGATGGTAAAACACCTTTGATTTTTGCAAACCAACAAAAAGTTTTGGGTATTATTGGTGTAGCTGATTTGGTAAAACCAACAAGTGCTCAGGCAATAAAAGAACTTAAAAAATTAGGCATTCAAGTTATTATGCTTACTGGTGATAACAAAAGGACTGCAAAAGCAATACAAAAACAACTTGATATTGATACAGTAATTGCAGAAGTTTTGCCACAAGATAAAGAAAGAGAAGTTGCAAAACTTCAAGAAAGTGGCAAAAAAGTTGCTATGGTTGGTGATGGTATTAACGACGCACCAGCTCTTGCAAGAGCAGATGTTGGTATTGCAATAGGTGCAGGTACAGATGTAGCAATTGAAAGTGCAGATATTGTGCTTATGAGAAACGACTTGTTAGATGTTGTAACTGCAATTGGATTGAGCAAAGCTGTTATTCGCAATATAAAACAGAATTTATTTTGGGCTTTCTTTTACAATGTGTGTGGTATTCCGTTGGCAGCAGGTCTTCTTTATCCAATGTTTGGATTAAAGTTAAGTCCTATGTTTGGTGCAGCAGCAATGAGTTTAAGCAGCTTGTTTGTTGTATCAAATGCATTAAGACTGAGATACTTCCATGTTGTTAAAAAGCCAGAAGTAAAAAATATACAACAAAATAATAAAACAGAAGTTGTTGAAAAACAGGAGGACAAAACTATGTATACAATGAAAATTGAAGGCATGATGTGTGGACACTGTCAAATGGCAGTTACAAAAGCTTTGAACGCTTTGGAAGGTGTAAGCGCAGAAGTTAACTTGGAAAACAAAGAAGCTTATGTAAAATGTGCAGAAAATATTTCTAAAGAAGATTTAACAAAAGCAGTTGTTGACGCAGGATATACAGTTGTATCTATCAACTAATAAATACTAATAAAAAAGTGTCTGTATGATATTTATCATATAGGCACTTTTTTTATTCTTAAATAAAAAATAAAGGTTAATTGTGGAATATTTATACTATCTTAACGTGAAGCAAAGTTAAATTTATCCTCTTTTTATGGATATGGGAATAGAATAGTTGGCATAGGAGGCGAGAATATATGGTTGACTTCATAATGATTATGGCATTGTTTAGCTGTATTGGTTCAATATTTGTTTTTATTAGTTTGTGTCATAAACAGATAGAAACAAAAGAATAAAGGGAGAATTCTTATGATTATTTTATTACTTGTAGCCTTAGTACTTGGAAGATACCTTGTGTATTCTCTTATTCATCCAGAACGCTTTTAAAAATGAGGGGGAATTTAAACAATGTTACAAATAGTTGTAACAGTCCTAATTTACTTAATATTAGTTATTCCTGTCGGCTATATATGTATCATGTGGCAGCAGGCAAACATACTTTTGCAAATTCGGTTTTTGATAAATTTGACGGATAGATTTATCAAGTTAGTGGTATAAATCCAAAACGCGAAATGAATTGGAAACAATATGCTTTAACACTTATTGCAACAAATGGTGTAATGATGTTAATAGGATATATTATATTAAGAGTTCAAAGTTTACCAATATTTAATACTAATAATATTGGCAATATGGAACCAATACTTTCTTTTAATACAATCATTAGTTTTATGACTAACACAAATCTTCAGCATTATGTAGGAGAGAGTGGCATTTCATATTTTTCATAGATGATAGTTATTACATTTATGATGTTTGTATCATCATCTAGTGGTTACGCAGCTTGTACGGCATTTATAAGAGGTATTACAGGAAAGTCAAAAGAATATGTGGACAACTTTTATTCTGATATGGTTCGTATTATAACAAGAATTTTACTTCCGTTTTCTGTAATTGGAGGTTTAATCTTAGTATGGCAAGGTGTTCCACAGAATTTTAATGGAAACATTATAGTTGAAACATTGGAAGGTACTTCACAGATTATTGCAACCGGTCTGATGGAAGCACTTGAAATAATTAAG
>JAHHUE010000003.1 GCA_020024155.1 Oscillospiraceae bacterium
GGAATCGAACCCACACGACCAGCTTGGAAGGCTGGAGTTCTACCACTAAACTACACCCGCATATTTATGTTGTTAATCACTAACAACATAAATAATTATATACTACTTATTACTATTTGTCAATAATTTTTTTATATTTTTATTAACTAATATACAATTTTTATTTCGCCATTTTCTGCGGTTACCAAAACTTTTTCTATGCTGATATTATCAACTATAATTTCAGCAATTTTATCTTCAACTTCTTTGCGAATAACTCTTCGAATATCTCTTGCGCCAAACTGTCCGCCATTTGCTTTATCACAAATAACTTTAAGTGCTTCTTTATCCCATGAAAGTGCAATGCCCTTCTGTTCCATTGGCTTAACATATTCTCTCAACATAAGAGCTGCAATATCCATAAGACTGTTTTCTTCCAATTGATTAAATACAACAATTTCGTCAATACGGCTTAAAAATTCTGGTCTCAAAAAATCTTTAAGAGCACGCATTGTTTTTGATTTTGTCATATCTGCCGGTTTTTTGTTAAAACCGGTTTCATTCATTGTATCAGTAGAACCAGCATTACTTGTCATTGCAATAACAGTATTCTCAAAGTTTACTGTTCTGCCATGAGAGTCGTTTATTTTGCCTTCATCAAGAATTTGGAGAAGAATATTCATAACATCTGGATGAGCTTTTTCAATTTCATCAAAAAGAACTACACTATATGGTTTTCTTCTTACTTTTTCTGTAAGCTGACCAGCTTCGTCATATCCAACATAACCTGGAGGTGAACCAACAAGACGGCTCACTGCGTGTTTCTCCATAAATTCACTCATATCAAAGCGAATAAGTGGGTCAACAGTATCAAACAAATTCTGTGCAAGTTGTTTTACAAGTTCTGTTTTACCAACACCTGTTGGACCAACAAATAAGAAGCTTGCAGGACGGTTTCTACCACTTATACCTGCACGATTACGTTTTATAGCTTTTGCTACAAGGTTTACAGCTTCATCTTGACCAATAACAACACTTTTAAGTTTATCTTCAAGACCCTGAATTTTGTTATATTCAGTTTCTTTTATCTTAACAGAGCTTATACCTGTCCAAAGTTCGATAACTTTTGCAAGGTCATCAATAGTAACTTTAATATTTTTTACAGATTCTTCAAGGCGATTAACTTCTGCCTCTGCTTTAAAGCATTCTTGTTTTATATTTGCAAGTTTTTCGTAATCAATAACTTCTGTTGAACCATTTTCCATCTGGTCAAGTTCAGCTTTAAGGTCTTCAACTTTTTCTTTATTGAAAATATACTGGCTGATTTCCGGATGACGAAGATTACAGCAAGCACAAGCTTCGTCCATAAGGTCGATAGCTTTATCTGGTAAAAATCTGTCTGTAATATATTTTTCACTCATTCTAACTGTTGTATCAACAATATTCTGAGGAACAATAACATGATGATAATCTTCATAGTACTGTTTGATACCTGTAATGATATCAATTGTATCTGCAATAGATGGTTCTTCAACTTTTACTGGTTGGAAACGGCGTTCTAACGCACTGTCTTTTTCTATAAACTTGCGATATTCAGCAAATGTTGTTGCACCTATAACCTGTATTTCTCCACGAGAAAGTGCAGGTTTTAAAATATTACCGGCATTCATAGAGCCTTCGCTGTCGCCTGCGCCTGTTATTGTGTGTATTTCATCAATAAACAAGATTATATTACCGTTTGCCTTAACTTCGCTTATAAGGCTTTTTACCCTTGATTCAAACTGTCCACGGAACTGTGTGCCAGCAACAAGGTTTGTCATGTTTACAAGATAAATTTCTTTACCACGAAGTCTTTCAGGCACTTCATCTCTGCTGATACGCAAAGCAATGCCCTCTGCAATAGCAGTTTTACCAACACCAGCTTCACCAATAAGACAAGGGTTGTTTTTCTGTCTTCTTGATAAAATTTGAATTGTTCTGTAAATTTCATTATCTCTGCCGATAACATTATCTATTTTGCCTTCTCTTGCTTTATTAGTAAGATTTTCGCAATATTGGTCAAGAAATTTGCGTTTTGGAGATTTTTTAGATTTTTTCTTATCTCCCTTATCTTTTGCACCATCTTTATTATCTTCAACTTCTTTTGGATAAGGCATTGTAGCAGAGCCACCTTGTTCAAAATCTTCATAATCGTCATCATCATCGTCGCTTTCTCCGGTGAGATTTCCAATCATTTTTGCAATGTTGAACATATCTTCATTGCCTTCATTTTCTTCCATAAAGCTTTCAAGTTGATTTTCCATAGCTTCAAGTTCTTTTTCGCCTATGCCCATTTGTTTAAGCATATCATCAACTGGTTTTATACCCATTTCTTTTGCACAGGTAAGACAATAACCTTTGCTTTTTGTCTCACCATTTTCAGTAACCTGCATATAAATCATAGCAGGTCGCTTTTTGCATCTTTCACATAACATAAAAACTGCTCCTTTAATGTATCAAGATGCTATTACATCTAACCCATAAATGGATTTATAAATGATGTCATAGCTAAAATTTTACTTTGTGATAACAACTCTATATTAAGAAATTCTAGTGAATTTTGTGTGATAATTGCTATTATGCTCATAATACATGAGATTAGTATAACATAAATTGCACCTTGAAGTACACCCACAACTGCACCACAAATTCTGTTTGCCAAACCGATAATCGGAATATGATTTAAAACTTTCAAAAATTTTGATAAAACCGAAACCAAAATATTGAAAATAATAACGCATATTGTAAAAACAATAACAGAAATAACAATAATAACAATTGGTGCTATTATTGCATCAACAATTTCCTCTGCAACAGAAATATCGGGATTTACCATTCCAAAAATAATATCGTTTGCAATCGTTGTAAGTTCTTGCATAAATTTTTCTGGTATAATGCCAGAAAACCCATTAAGAATTTCATTAACATCTATTGTATTTGCAGAATTTTGCAAATATGTAAGTGTATTTTCCACCATTTTATTTTTGAAAAAAGAATCAAAAATAACAGGAGAATACTTATTTGCAATTATCC
This sequence comes from Oscillospiraceae bacterium, assembly GCA_020024155.1. Taxonomy (GTDB): domain Bacteria; phylum Bacillota; class Clostridia; order Oscillospirales; family Ruminococcaceae; genus RGIG3102. The sequence continues at coordinate 3,052 of JAHHUE010000003.1, forward strand.
ACGAAATTCCAAGTCCAGCCAATTTACCAAGTAAATCAATTGCTGCTGCAAAAAAGCCTTTTTTAAATGCTTTAATTGCACACATAGATATTATTATTAGTAAAATAATATCTATTATAACTGGTATATTACTCATAAAACCACTCCTTATGAATCTTCTCTGTATTTTTCAATTTTATCCAGACTATCTCCATAAATTGCTATGCAGCCATTATAGTCTAATATGTCTTTGATATTATTTTTTACTGGAGTTTCTGCTATTTTTTCGCCTTTAAGTGTATATTGTTCTACGCTTTTTTTGCCCAAAGCATATATTCTTTGTCCAGAAATTATAACATCAGATATAGCTTGTGGTGTATCAATTTTAAAGTTTTCTTTAAAATTTAGGTCAGTCACAACTATTGTGCTATCAGCAACAGCAGAATATCCACTAAAACTCATTATAATCTGACCATTTTTAATATCATAAGACTTTAAATTTCCATTACTGTATACATATTCTTCTTTGGTTGATCCATCTTCTGCATTAACCAAAATAGCTTTGTTAGTATAAAAAATTACAATTTCATTTTCTTTTATATATTCAATGCCAAGAACTGCTGCTCCGGTATTTTTTATAACAAAATTTTCTGTTCCTTTGTTAACATCAATTACATACACATGACTGTCAAGTCTGCCATTTTCTGTTTGCAAGCAACTTACTACAAGATTTTTTGCTTTTGGAGATAAGTAGCTTTGCAATGGAAAGCTTTTTGCATTAAGCCATGTAATAACTTCTTTCATTTGAGAGTCATATACTTTGACTTCGCCATTATAGCTTTGACTTTTTGTTGTAACAGCAACATAGTTATTTTTTGAAAGTGATGCGTGAATTATATCATTTTCCATTTCTTGATTAAACAGAATTTTATGGGCATTTGCCACTTTCAAAGAAGTTTCATTTGCATTATAGATAACAACTCTTTTATCGGATGTATCTATTATAGGGTTTTGCATAGAGTGATAATATTCAAAAACCTTACTTCCTGTCGGAGACCAAAAGCTAAGGCTATCACTGTCAAGAACACAAAGGGACGCACCCATTTTTTCCGACTGTTTGAATGTTTGATTTTCTACCTGAAAAGGGAAACCGTTTCCAAACTGCATATATACAAGACCACTACTGAGAAAATCTCCCAAATATGCAAGTGACGTACCATATATGCCTGTTATATAAACCAAAAAAGCAGTTACAACGATACCTGCCAAAATCATACGGTTTTGGCGCCTTTTGGCAATTTTTTTATTTTTACGCAAAAGTTCTTTACGTGTCAATCTTCTTGGTGGTTGCTGTGACATTTTTTATCCTTTTTATTTAGTATATTACATCAGTTAAAAATAGACCGGTTGGCGGCACTGTAACTCCTGCTTTTGAGCGATGTCTTGCCTCAATAATATCTTTCACTTGTTCCGGCTTTATTTTACCGGTACCAACCCAGATAAGTGTGCCAACCATAATTCTAACCATATTATATAAGTATCCGTCAGCTCTTACTTTAAATATAATCATATTTCCTTGCTGAGATACCTGTGCAGAATACACTGTTCTAGTGCAATCTATAATTTTTGACCATCTTGCCATAAAAGAACGAAAATCGTGAGTTCCAACAAAATATTTTGCCCCCTCATTCATTGCATTTGCATCAAGTTTTTGAGGAAAGCGATAATAATATTTGCTTGTAAAAGGGTCATCTACATGGTCATTCATTATATAGTAGGTATATTCTTTTCCTTTTGCAGAATACCTTGCGTGAAATCCATCTTCTACTTGTGATGATTTCTGAACTCTTATATCTTGTGGCAGATTTGCATTTAGTGAGAGTGGAAACTTATGTAAGTTCAACTCTTTTTGTGTATCAAAGCTAAAATAAAAACATTTTGCGTGTACACCACTATCTGTTCTGGAACATCCCTTAATGTTTTCTGCATCGTTTACAACAGTCAACAATGCTTTCTGAAATTCTCCAAAAACAGTTCTTCTATCCTTTTGCACTTGACTTCCACAAAAATCTGTGCCATCAAATGCAACTTTAACCAATACTGTCAATTTATTCTCCTTGTTTTAGATAAGTGATGGAAACACAAATCTTGTCGCTAAAACAACAGCAAAGAAAACAACACAAACAATGCTTATTGTAATATCATTTCCTGTGATTTTAAGCTGTTTAAGTCTTGTTCTGCCTTTGCCACCGTGATAACAGCGACATTCCATTGCAGTTGCAAGTTCATCAGCACGACGAAATGCAGATATAAAAAGAGGAATAAGAATTGGTACAAGAGCTTTTACTCTGTCTGTAAAATTACCGCTGTCAAGCAATGCACCACGAGATTTCTGGGCAGAAATAATCTTATCTGTTTCCTCAATAAGAGTTGGTATAAATCTTAATGCAATTGTCATCATCATTGCCATTTCGTGCACCGGAAATTTAACAAGTTCCAGTGGTTTCATAAGTCTTTCCATACCGTCAGTAAGCTCAATAGGGCTTGTTGTGTATGTAAGCAGTGATGTACCGCTGATAAGACATATAATTCTTATAACCATTACAATACAGAAAATTATACCTTCTTTATAGATGTTAATTTTCCATAAGTGAAACAGTGGTGTTCCCTCACCAGTTATAAAAAACAGATTTAATATAACTGTAAAAAGAATAATCGGCAAAATAGGTTTAAGGCTCTTTTTAAGCATTTTGATTGGTATTTTTGCCAATCCGTAAATGGCAAGCACAAAAACAACATTAAGTACAAGCCCTGCAACATTGTTTGATAGAAATAAAAATACAACATACGCAATTGTAACAAGAATTTTTATTCTTGAATCCAAACGGTGCACTGGACTGTTGCCCGGAAAATGCTGACCGATTGTAATGTCTTTAAGCATTATTTTGCACCTCCGTTTTTATCTTTGTATTTAAGCAATGTTTTAATTGCATAAGGAATAGTGTAAACATCGGTGTTTATATCAATACCCATTTCTCTAAGTTTTAGAAAAACTTTTGTTATATCCGGTATACCAAGACCCATTTTTGAAAGATTTTCTGCATCTTGGAAAATTTCTTCTGTTGGTGCATATTTATAAACTTTACCGCTGTCCATAACAAGAACTTTGTCAGCGTAGTTTGCAATATCTTCCATGGAGTGAGAAACCAAAATAACTGTACCACCGGTTGTAAGATGATAGTTTTTAACCTGAGATAAAATTTGTTCTCTTCCTTCTGGGTCAAGACCTGCACAAGGCTCGTCCAAAACAAGAACTCTTGGCTGCATTGCAATAATACCTGCAATTGCAACACGGCGTTTCTGACCACCGGAAAGGTCAAATGGAGAGGCATCAAGCATTTCTTTTGTTATACCACAAAATTCAGCTGCCATTTTTACTCTCTTATCAATTTCTTCATCTTTAAGACCCATATTTTTAGGTCCAAAAGCTATATCTTTATAAACTGTTTCTTCAAACAACTGATATTCAGGATATTGGAAAACAAGACCAACTGTAAAACGCACTTGGCGAATATCTTTATAATCTTTCCATATATCTTTTCCGTCAAGATAAATTGCACCTTGCTGTGGTTTTGTAAGTCCGTTAAGGTGGCTGATAAGAGTGCTTTTGCCACAACCTGTATGACCTATTACACCAACAAATGTGCCTTCTTCTATTTCAAGATTAACATTATCCAAAGCTTTTGTTGCCCCTGGCATACCTTCGTTGTAGGTATAGGACAAATTTTCTATTTTTAATACTGACATATCTATCCTACCCTTTCAAAAAATCATAAAGTTGCTGAGCACATTCGTCAATAGAAATTGCTTTTGTTGACATTTTATACCCAAGTTTTGTCATTTCATAAGCCAGTTCGCTTGTTTGAGGTACATCAAGTGAAAGTTTTTTAACCATTTCAACCTGAGAAAATATCTCTTTTGGAGTGCCTTCTTTTACAACATTACCTTTGTTCATAACAACAATACGGTTAGCCTGTGCAGCTTCGTCCATATAGTGAGTTATAAGAATAACAGTAATACCATAATCTTTATTTAAACTTTTTATTGTCTTTAAAACTTTTCTTCTTCCCTCTGGGTCAAGCATTGCAGTTGGCTCATCCAAAACAATGCAGTCCGGCCTCATAGCAATAATGCCTGCAATTGCAACACGCTGTTTTTGACCACCTGAGAGATGATGTGGTGCTTTATTTTTGAATTTATAAACGCCTGTTTTTTCCATAGCCTCATCAATGCGACGGCGTATTTCTGCTGGTTCAACCCCCATATTTTCCAATGCAAAAGCAACATCTTCTTCTACAATTGTTGCAACAATTTGGTTGTCTGGGTTTTGAAACACCATACCAACTTTTTGTCTTATATCAAGAAGTTTATCTTCTTCTGATGTAAGCATACCACACACTTCAACTTGTCCTTTTTCCGGCACAAGAATTGCATTAAAATGCTTTGCAAGTGTGCTTTTACCACAGCCATTTGAGCCTAAAACAGCTATAAACTCTCCTTTTTTTGCAGAAAAGTTTATTCCATTAAGAACACTTTTTTTCTCTTCGCTATATCCAAACCAAAGGTTTGTAGCTTTAATCATTTCTTGCATAATTCTCCTTCTCATAAGTTACAGCTTTATCTGCTATAAAGTCTGTACCTATCCTTTTTTCCAGAATGCAGTTGAACCACAAGCAAGGGCAGAGCCTGTTGCCTGCACAGTAAGACCTATTTCATCAGCTGTAACAACGCCACCAAATCTTGGTTTAACCAATGCATTAAGCATATATTCCATACTGCTTGGAGATACACCTGTTGTATAAGAGTTAACTGCAACAAAAAGTGGGTCATCACTAAGTAATTGGCTACAAAGTTCCATAAGCTGATAGATATTATCTTCAAGTTTCCAAACTTCACCGTTAGGGCCTCTGCCATAGCTTGGAGGGTCCATTATAATACCATCATATTTATTGCCGCGACGGATTTCTCTTTGTACAAATTTTATACAATCATCAACAATCCAACGAATTGGATAATTCTGCATATTGGAAAGCTGTGCATTTTCTCTTGCCCATTGAACCATACCTTTTGATGCGTCAACATGGCAAACCTTTGCACCTACTTTTGCACAAGCAAGTGTTGCACCACCTGTATAGCTAAAAAGGTTAAGAACACTTATTTCTCTATTTTCTGCTTGAATAAGTCTTTTGTATTCGTCCCAGTTTGTAGCTTGCTCTGGGAACAAACCAGTATGTTTAAAGCCTGTTGGAGAAACTTGGAATTTCAAGTCCTCATAATTTATTGTCCATTTTTGTGCAAAACTTTTTTTGTATTCCCACTGTCCTCCACCAGCTGAAGAACGATGATATACAGCGTGAGCTTTTTCCCAAAGAGGACTTTTCTCTGGAAGTTTCCATACAACCTGAGGGTCTGGTCTTACAAGGATTACATCTCCCCAGCTTTCAAGACGAAACCCATCTGTTGCGTCTATAAGTTTATAATCCTGCCATTTATTATCTGCTCTCATATACTTTACAGGACGACAACATATAAAATGCTGTCGTCTTGCCTTTCTCAAAATATTTTATTTTTCAACAAATTTACATTATATTGTTGAAAGTCTTTCTTTTATTTTATCACTTATTTCTGTTGCAATAGACATAATTTCATCGTGATTTTCACCCTCAACCATAACACGAATAAGAGGTTCTGTACCACTAAGACGAACAAGCACTCTGCCATTGCCCATAAGCTGTTGTTGTTTTGATTCAATAAATCCTTCAATATATTCATCAGATTTATAAAATTCTTTGCCTGCTGCCGTTGTTTTTATATTCAAAAGAACTTGTGGATACTTAGTATAGCAGTTATTAAATTCGCTCACTTTTTTGTTTTCTTTTGCAAAGAAATTAAGAAGTGAAACTGCTGTAAGCTGTCCATCACCGGTTGTAGCAAAATCAGAAAGAATAATGTGACCTGACTGTTCGCCACCAAGATTATGACCACTGGCTCTCATTTCTTCAAGAACATATCTGTCCCCAACAGCTGTTGTTAATGTTTTTATACCGCGTTTTTCCATATGTTTGATAAAACCGAGATTGCTCATAACAGTTATAACTGCTGTATTTTCTTTAAGTTTGCCTTTTTCTTTCATTCTTGTTGCAAGAATACCAATAATTTTATCTCCGTCAATTTCGTCGCCGTTTTCATCAACTGCAAGACATCTGTCAGCATCACCATCAAAAGCAATACCACAATCAAAGTTGTTTGCTTTTACAAATTCAGATAATTTTTCAAGATGTGTTGAGCCACAACCGTCATTTATATTTACACCGTTTGGCTGTGCTCCAATAAATGTTGCCTGCACACCAAGTTCTGTAAATAGTTCAGGTGCTGTAACACTTGCTGCACCGTTTGCACAGTCAAATACAACTTTCATTTTTGAAAAATCTTCTTCACATGCTGTTTTAATATGGTCAATATAATCTCTTGCCGCTGTGTCAATTATTGCAACTCTGCCCATATCTTCACCTGTTACATTAACAATTTTTTCAGGTGTATCAAGAATAAGTGCTTCAATTTCGTTTTCTATTTCGTCTGCAAGCTTATATCCTTCGTTATTAAAAATTTTAATACCATTAAATTCCATAGGGTTGTGGCTTGCAGAAATAACAACACCTGCGTCACAATTATATTTTTTTACAAGATATGCAATAGCCGGAGTTGGCACTACACCACAAAGCTTAACATCTGCCCCAACACTGCAAAGACCTGCACAGAGTGCATTTTCAAGCATATCGCCGGAAATTCTTGTATCTTTACCGATAAGTACAGTAGCTTTTTTATGTGTATGTTTTGTCAACACAATGGCTGCTGCACGGCCAATATTTATTGCCAATTCAGGTGTCAATTCACTTCCTGCAATACCTCTTACACCATCTGTTCCAAATAATCTTGCCATATTGTTTCTCCTTTAATATTCAAATTTAGGTTATATATTAACAATTGTTTTTTTACATTATATTTTATATTTTATTATTATAATATTTTCCAATCAAATTTTGTAAACAAATTTTTGACATAAAATAAATAAATTACTATAAATATGCACAAAAATATTACATATCGTCAAAAGATTGCTGTCCATCATTTAAGTTTGGATTTACAATATCCAAATGTTTATATGCAAGGTTTGTAACTATTCTCCCTCTTGGCGTTCTTGATAAAAATCCAAGTTGCATAAGATATGGTTCGCACACATCTTCAAGAGTAACGGCTTCTTCCCCAATGGCAGCAGCCAAGGTTTCAAGACCAACTGGACCACCTGAGTACATTTTTATAATAGCTGTCAAAACACTTCTGTCCAAAGCGTCAAGACCAAGTCTGTCTATATCCATTCTGCATAAAGTTTCTTCTGCAACAGATTTATCAATAATTCCATTGCCTTTAACCTGTGCAAAATCTCTTGCTCTTTTTAGAAGTCTGTTTGCAATACGAGGTGTACCTCTTGAACATTTTGCAAGCTCCATTGCACCATCTTCTTCACAGTCAATATTAAGAATATCTGCACTGCGTTTTATAATACTTGCCAATTCTTCGTGTGTGTACATTTCAAGTTTCAAAATTACACCGAAACGGTCACGCAATGGGCTTGAAATTTGTCCGGCTCTTGTGGTTGCTCCTATAAGCGTAAACTGTGGCAAATTTATTCTTATAGACTGAGCTGACGGACCTTTACCTATAATTATATCCAAAGCATAATCTTCAAGTGCTGGATATAAAACTTCTTCAACTTGTCTTGAAAGACGATGGATTTCATCTATAAAAAGAACATCGCCTTCTTCAAGGTTTGTAAGTAATGCTGCAAGGTCGCCAGGTTTTTCAATTGCAGGGCCGGATGTTACTCTGATATTTACACCCATTTCATTTGCAATAACGCCAGCAAGAGTTGTTTTACCAAGACCTGGTGGGCCGTATAGCAAAATATGGTCCAATGCATCTCCACGCATTTTTGCAGCTTCAAGGTAAATACTTAAATTATCTTTTATTTTCTCCTGACCAACATAATCAGAAAGTCTTTGAGGACGCAAAGAGTTTTCATTATCTATATCTTCTCTTTGTGCCATAGGGCTTATAAGTCTTTCATTGTCAGAAAATCCAATTTCGTTTGCCATTAAATTTTACCTCCTGCAATAAGACGAAGAGCCTGTTTTATAAGAGCTTGAACATCTTGATTTGTATCAAGTTTAGCAATTGCCATTGCAGCTTGGCTTTGTGAGTATCCAAGTGCAACCAAAGCACTTATAGCCTGACTTACTTGACCTGTTTGCTGAGACGCAACTGATGAAACATCTTCAATTGAAACGCCCTGCAAACTTGTTTGAGAAAACTTATCCTTTAATTCAAGAACAATTCTCTGTGCAAGTTTTGGTCCTACACCTTGCGCAGCTGTAAATGCTTTATGATCTCCGGAGGAAACTGCAATAGCAATTTTATCTGGACTTAAAACTGAAAGTATTGCAAGTCCTGCTTTTGGACCTACCCCAGAAACCGATGTAAGAATTTTAAAAGCTCTTTGTTCTTCTTTGCTTACAAATCCGTATAAATCCAGAGCATCTTCTTTTACATTAAGGTGTGTGTAGAGCGTACATTCTTCGCCAACTGGTGCGATTGCGCCTTGTGCAGTTTGTGGCACTGCAACACGAAAACCTACTCCACCGCATTGTATTACAACTTCTTCAAGGGATTTATCTATTACTTTTCCTGTAAGTGAATATATCATATAATCTTCTCACTTCTTCTTTATTTTAAATTAAAATTTTTACCAAATAATTTTGAACGATAGGAATGACAATGACATATAGCAACTGCCAAAGCGTCAGCTGTATCGTCAGGCTTTGGAACTTTGTCAAGTTTCAGTAATATTCTTGTCATTTCCATAACTTGTTTTTTTATAGCTTTGCCGTATCCTGCAACTGCCTGTTTTATCTGCAACGGCGTGTACTCAAAAATAGGTACATTATTGTTTTTTGCACACAATAAAATAACACCTCTGGCCATTGCAACTTGAATAACTGTTTTTTGGTTTGTTGTAAAAAACAACTGTTCTATCGCAATTGCTTCTGGCTGTGCTCTTTTTATAACAATATCCAACTGGTTATATATTTCCTGTAATCTATCCTCAAAAACAGTGTGTGCCTGAGTTGTTATTGCACCAAATTCCACTGGATAAAATTTATTGTTTATATATTCAACCGTGCCATAGCCAACAATTGCATAGCCCGGGTCTATGCCTAATATACGCATTACTACCCCTATTATTATATAATTTAACATCTTATTTTAACATATATTTTTAAGTATATCAACAATGTAGAGCTTTACATATAGCACAAAGCACCACAAACAGACAAATTTCTGCTATAATATACAAAAAACTCATGTCAATATATCTTTTGCACAAATAAAATAGCTGAATTTCTACATTTAAATAATTTACACTTGATAATACAAAATAAATATAGTATTATAAGCTTTGGGCATTTTGTAATTTTTTGATTTTAAATAGGATTAAGGTTAATCCGCTATATATTTATGGAGGGAATAAATGAGAGTTGAAAATTTGAGAAATATCGCTATCATCGCTCACGTTGACCATGGTAAAACAACTTTGGTTGATGGTATGCTTAAACAAAGCGGTACTTTCAGAGAAAACCAAGTGGTAAATGAAAGAGTTATGGACTCTGGTGATATTGAAAGAGAAAGAGGCATTACAATACTTGCAAAAAATGCTTCCTACACATACAATGGTGTAAAAGTTAACATCGTTGATACTCCTGGCCACGCAGACTTTGGTGGTGAAGTTGAACGTGTTCTTAAAATGGTTGACGGCGTTCTTTTGCTTGTTGACGCAGCAGAAGGTCCAATGCCTCAAACTCGCTTTGTTTTGGAAAAAGCACTTTCCCAAAACCTTTCAATTGTAATTGTTGTTAATAAAATTGACCGTCCTGATGCAAGAATTAAAGAAATCATTGACGAAATTCTTCTCTTGCTTATGGATTTGGGTGCAACAGATGAACAGCTTGACAGCCCAATGCTCTTCTGCTCTGGTCGTGAAGGTATTGCAAGCTATTCTCCAGATGTTAAAGGCACAGACTTTAAACCAATCTTTGATACCGTTCTTGAATATATCAAAGCTCCAGAAGTTGAACCAGAAGCTCCATTCTCAATGCTTGTTTCTAACATTGACTACAACAGCTTTGTTGGTAGAACAGCAGTTGGTAGAATTGAAAGTGGTTCTGTAAAAGTTGGTCAAGATGTAACAGTTTGTGACTGGCATGACGAAACACTTAAAAAACGTGGTAGAATTACTGCTCTTTACGCATTTGAAGGTACTGGCAGAAAATCAATTGAAACTGCAAGTGCTGGCGATATCGTTATTGTTTCCGGTCTTGAAGATGTTACAATTGGTAACACAATCTGTGATTCAAGCAGTGTTAAACCTATCGAATTTGTTGCTATTGATGAGCCAACAGTTGAAATGACATTTGCTGTTAATGACAGTCCATTTGCTGGCAGAGAAGGCAAATTTGTTACAAGCCGTCAAATCAGAGACCGTCTTTACAAAGAACTTCTCAAAGACGTTGCTCTTAAAGTTGAAGATAGCACAACAAGCGAAAGCTTTAAAGTTATGGGTCGTGGTGAAATGCACCTCTCTATCCTTATCGAAAATATGAGAAGAGAAGGTTATGAATTCCAAGTATCACCACCAAGAGTTCTTATTAAAGAAGAAGACGGTGTTCTTATGGAACCATTTGAACATGTTGTTATTGATGTTCCAACAGAATATCAAGGTAATGTTATTGAAAAACTTTCTTCCAGAAAAGCTGAACTTGTACAGATGGCACCTCAGGGCGATTCTCGTATGAGAATTGAATTTAAAATGCCTTCTCGTGGTCTTTTCGGTTACAGAAGTGAATTCCTTACAGACACAAAAGGTGAAGGTATTCTCAACACAATCTTTGATGGTTACAAACCACACAAAGGCGAATTGCCAACAAGAAACACAGGTTCTCTTGTTTGCTTTGAAACAGGCGAATCCATCACTTATGGTCTTTACAATGCACAGGAACGTGGTTCTTTGTTTATCGGTGCTGGCGAACCAGTTTACGCTGGTATGGTTGTTGGTGTAAACCCTAAAAACGAAGACCTTGTTGTTAATGTATGTAAAAAGAAACAGCTTACAAATACTCGTGCTTCTGGTTCTGATGATGCTTTAAGACTTATCCCACACAAAAAGATGAGCCTTGAAGAATGTCTTGAATTCCTTGCTCCAGATGAACTTGTTGAAGTTACACCAAAAACACTTAGAATTAGAAAAGCTGTTCTTGACCATAGCGAAAGAGCTAGACTCAGAGCAAAGAAAAACGGTTAATAAATTTTTAAACAGCGGAGATTTATCTTCGCTGTTTTTATATAAAAACTTTATATTATAGCAAAAAAGAGATGCTGTGTTTTGACACTGCATCTCTTTTATTTTATTTATTTTGTTTAATTGGTAATGTAACTATAAAACAAGATCCTTTACCAAGTGTTGATTTAACTTGAACATCGCCACCCATTGCATTGGCAATATGTTTAACAATTGAAAGCCCTAAGCCTGTGCTGCTTATATTTTTATTTCTGGATTTATCAACAACAAAAAATCTTTGAAATACTTTTTGTATATCGCTTTGAGAAATTCCAATACCTGTATCTTCAACCTTAAAAACAACATTATCATCAAATTTTTTTAATGATATAAATATATCTCCACCAACTTTATTATATTTTATAGCATTTGATATAAGGTTTCTGCATATATCTCCTATTTGTTTATAGTTTGCTTCAAGTAAAACATTATCAACATCACAGTTACAGTTTATTTTTTTATCAGTCATAGCAGGCATTAAATCTTTTGCAACTTCATTTACAATGTAACTCATATCAACAACAGAAATATCTTTTACACCATTTTCTTCAAGTGAAGAAATTTCCATTATATCTTCAATCAATGTAAGTAACAGGTTGGCATTTTTCTCTATAATACCGCCAAATTTGGCTATATCTTCTTCTTTTGCAATTCCACTTGATATAAGCTGACTATATCCCAAAATACTTGTAAGAGGGGTTTTTAGTTCGTGTGTGACATTTGCTGTAAACTCTCTTCTCATTTTTTGGCTTTCAGCTTGTTGAGTAATATCCAAAAATATAAGTATTGCACCTTCGTTTTTACCATTTTGAATATTAGGGCTTATAGTGTACTGATACACGCAATTATTATACTCACTTATACCATGTACTGTATTGCCTGAAAAAGCACATTCCAGTTCATTTATTATTTTTTCATTGTTCCCTATGTGAACAAGTTTTGTATTCTCTTTAACATCAAAAATTTGTTGTGCTATTCTATTTACTTGGGTAATATTTTTTTCTTTATCACAAACGATAATACATTCTTCCATATTTGAAAAAACGCTTGAAAGTTTTTCTCTCTCTGCCTCTATTCTGCTCATTTGATTTTGAATAGTTTCATGCTGGTCTTCAATTTTCTTTATAAACGGAGAAAGCTCATCATATCCACACTTATCAACATCATCAAAGTTATAGTTTTCAATAGTGTTTACAATTCTTTTTGTTGTTTTTTCGGATATTACATAAACCATTATTAGAACTGCAATTATAGCAAGCACTATAATTGGCAAGTTGGAAACAATACCTTCGCTTACAATTGTTTGTGAACGCACACCAACTCTTATAATTCCTACATTATCAACTTTTAAAGCAAAATAATAATTCTTTTTATTATCAGTATCAGATATCCTTTGGCTGCTCCCTTTTGAGTTTTCAATAGCTTGTATTATCTCTTCTCTTTCAAGATGATTTTCCAGTGTTTCTTCATCGTAGATACTATCAAACAATACATCTCCATCTTCTCCAATAAGTGTTACTCGGCTTTTAAATCCGTCTTGAAGTTCCGTAAGTATGTGGATAGCCTCATAACTATTTCTGCTATTTTGACATACCTCTTTTAACACATAAGCTTGATTTTCAGCTTGAACTATCATACTTTCAGCCTCAAAATGTCCGTAAGTCAAAATACAAATAATAGCAGTCAAAGTAACTGCTATTAAACATGATATAAGATTGTTTTGTATAATTTTATATTTCATAATTTTATTCTGTTATAGGTTCTATTTTGTACCCCACACCTCTTATTGTAACAATAGCATCGCCCATTGCTCTCAGCTTTTGTCTAAGTGTTTTTATGTGCATATCAACTGTTCTGCTTTCTCCAACATAGCTATCTCCCCATACAGTATCCATTATATTTTCTCTTGTAAAAACTTTCTGTGGATTTGTTATAAATAATTTTAATAAGCTATATTCTTTTAATGTCAGTTCTATTTTTTGATTATTTACTGTTATCAAATGTCTTTGTGTGTCCATAACTATATCACCAAAAACAATCTTGTTGGTTGATATTATAGTTTTTTCACATCTTCTTAAAACAGCTTTCACTCTTGACGCCATTTCCAAAACGCCAAAAGGCTTTGTAATATAGTCTTCTGCACCTATATCTAAGGCTTTTACAATATCAATTTCACTGTTTTTTGCAGTTAACATAATAACTGGTATATCTTTTAAATTTTCATCAGACTTTATATTTTTTAATATTGTTATTCCGTCTGTATCAGGCAGCATGATATCTAGTATTACCAAATCTGGCATATCATTTTTTATTTTTTCTTTAAAATCTCCATAATTTAAAAAACCTTCTGTTTCAAAGCCTTGGCTTTCAAGAGCATAGGTTATTAAATTGTTTATATTTTCATCATCTTCAATACACCAGATTTTCAAATCATTATCCCCCATAAGTAAATCTATGGTTATATTATAACTCAAATTATATATTTTGTATATTTAAAATATATTTAAAAAAAGAAAACACCTTTGGAAATCAAAGGTGTAATTTTTAATTTAATAATTGCTTAACTTTTTCAACAGCATCAAGTATATCTTGTGGACAACTTCCAGTATCTATAACCTTGCCTTTTGCTTTTTTTTCAAGTTGAGATAAAACCATTTCAAAATATCCCATTGCACTTTCATCAGTACACTTTTCGCTTTTGCCTATGTAGCAGTCATATACTGTTGGCTCTGTTATTTCTCCTGTGTATTCCGCTGTTATTGCAGAATAAAACTTTTTCTTTTCATTTACAGTTGTTTCGCTTGTAATTGAAAATCCATTTTTATAAAGATATTCTCTTATTCTGCTGCCACTTTGAGCTGGCACAAGAACAAGTTTTGTTTTATTTTGCTTTATAAAAGGAGCATTTTCTATTATCTGTGCCATAGTTTCGCCGCCTAGACCGGCAATAACGATATGTGATATATCTTCTGTATTTTTTATACCTTGTAATCCGTCTGTAAGCAAAAACTCAGCTTTATCTTGTATGTTATTTTCTTTAAATAAATCAACAGCCTTTTGTAACGGCATTTTATTTATATCAGTTGCAATAATATGTTGTGCTTTTCCGCTTTTTATAAGATATAAGCTTAATTTACCATGGTCACAACCAACATCACAAACTGTTTTTCCGTCACAAACAAGACTGGCAGCCATTAGTAAACGACTGCCAATGTTCTCATATTTCATATTATTTATTGCCGAAATGAGCGTTTAATTTTGCAACAAGTTCGTCAGCATCAGTACCGTGTACCATGCAAGCTTGTTCTATACTTTCGCCTCTTGAAGAAGGGCAACCAAGGCAGTGCATACCAATTTCCATAAAGTATTTGCCTGTTGTCATATCTGCATCAAGAATATCGCCAATATTTGTATTTCTTGTAACTACCATTATGTTAGTCTCCTTTTATTTCAATTTTTTATAGTATATTACTTATAATGCACTTTTTCAAGTGATTTAATCACTTTTTTAATGTTTACAACCTGAAAAAAGAATTGAGATTTCTATTTTATTTGAATAATCTTTAAAGAAAACATCTTTATATTTTTTAAAAGGATTATGCTCCATATTAAAAGAAAAGAACTTTGCTCCTTGATTTTCTCCATAAGCAACACTTGCACGGATAATACCATCAAGATATCTTGTATCCGGAGTTTTGCTATCAAGCAGAGTTATTGTATCGTCATCTACTATGAATAATGTATACCCAAATAAATCTGCTCCATCACTCAAAATATATCCTTGCAAATCGCCTTCAAATCTTCCCTTATTCAACAGTTCAATTATATCATATTCTCTGATAGGCTTCATTGTAAACATTATTATTTTGCCTCTGTATCTTTTCTTTTATTTCTGCTTGTTTTTGAAGCTGATGATTTAAGTGCAATAACTTCACTTGGTTTAAGTTCTCTAAATTTACCTGGTGCAAGCATACCAAGCTTAACTGAACCAATTGAATTTCTGCGCAATCTTGCAACTTCAAGTCCAACAGCAGCACACATACGACGAACTTGACGGTTTTTGCCTTCTTTAATGGAAATTTCCAATACAGAACGATTTTCTTCCTGTGTAACAACTCTTACAACAGCTGGCAAAGTTTTTGTACCGTCATCAAGATAAACACCGTTAGCAAGTGCAATAAGCTGTTCTTCTGTAACTGTTGGTCTTACTGTTACACGGTAAAGTTTTGAAACTTGATGTGATGGATGTGTAAGCATATTTGCAAAATTACCATCATTTGTAAACAAAAGCAAGCCTTCACTGTCTTTATCCAATCTTCCAACTGGATAAACACGAACTGGAACATCTTGCATAAGTTCAAGAACAGTTTTTCTACCTCTGTCATCTTTGCTTGTTGTTATATATCCTCTTGGTTTATTAAGCATATAGTAGTAGTATTCTTTTTTCTTATCAAAGAATACTCTCTGTCCATCAACAGTAAGCACATCTGCTCTTACATCCATTTTATCGCCAAGAGAAACAGGACGGCCGTTAAGACGCACTCTGTCTTCCAAAATTATTTGTTCTGCTTGTCTGCGTGAGCAAAGACCTTGGTCTGCCATTGCTTTCTGTATGCGTGTATCTCGCATTATATCCTCCTAATTATTCAACAACTTCTGTGTTAACTACCTTTTCTTCTTTTATAATTGTTGCTTCTTGTTTTTTACCTGTTTTTGAAGCCACAAATCCTTCAACTTTATCTATAACTTCTGGAACCATATTTACAAGACGGTCAATTGTTGCACCACCTTCTGCAAGCTGCATAAGACGCACATTGCCATCTTTTATAACCAAAAAGCCAACCGGTGTTATAGATGCACCACTGGAAGCTGCACCACCAAACAAATCTTTTTGGGTTTTAGATGCAAAGTCTGTACCACCTGAAACAAAACCAAAAGAAATTTTAGAAATAGGTAAAATTGTTGTTCCGTCTTGTGTGTTTATAGGGGTTCCTATTATTGTGTTAGAATCCACCAAGTCACGCATTTTTTCTAATGCTGACGCCATCAATTCTTGTACTGGTTTTTCTGCCATAATTTAATTCTCCTTTAAAGATTTGTTATTAGCCATAATTTGTTTATACTGTTTAAACAAATACCAGCCCAATGTAATTATTATACTAGGACACGCTTGTATTTTACAATAAAAATAAGTCTTATCTTCATAAAGATTGGCAAAATCTGCAACAAATATAGGGCTTTTATAAAAAATTTTGACATATTTTTGCAAAATAATATTAACTGCATAAAAAGATGTTGTCATTGCAGCATATTTTTTTTGCAAATCGTGTGCATCATCGCTAGTTATAGGCATTATAAAACTGACACCCTTTACTGTTATGCCATTAAATAAAATTTTAAACGCACCTTTAACAGTTTCAAGCACTTGTTTTACAATGTGTTTATTATTAAGAACATACTCAAATATTTCTTTAAATTTGTTCTTTTCTTTTTTTGTTTCTTTTGTATCTTTTTTTTCTGATTTTGCCGAGTTTGTTGGTTTCTTGGCAACTTTTTTAGGCTTATCTTTTTTTCTAAAAGAAATATTCAACGGATATACTTTTAATTTTAAAAAAAATAATCTTACCTTAACCACAAAATTTTTACTCTGCGTGTATTCCACATAAAAAGTTCGTGGAACTAAGATAAACCAGATAATAATAATTAAAATCGCCAAAATAATCCAGCCTATAACAGCTAAAATTTTAAGCATTTTAATCTTCCTCTGCCAAACCTATTTGATATGTTTCATCAATTGATGAACTACTTTTTATTTTTGGTAACTGTTCAAGACTTTCAAGAGAGAAACTTCTCAAAAATACTGGTGTTGTTCTATAACTTATTGGTTTACCTGGAATATCAAGTCTTCCTGCTTCTTCAATAAGATTTCTGCTCAAAAGTCTTTGTATACTGCTTGAAGAATCCACACCTCTAACCTGTTCAATAAAAGCACGGGAAACTGGCTGATTATACGCAATAATTGCCAATGTTTCCATAGCAGCATTAGAAAGAGGAGCGTTCTTTTTCTGGCTTATAGCTTTATAAACATATTCTGCATATTCAGTATCAGTGGCAAATAATACAGTTTCTGCATTTCTTACAAGTCTTATACCACTTTCTGCGTCATTATATTTTTGGCTAAGAGTATCAAGAATATAATCTAACTGTTCCAAATCAATTTCAAGAACTTCTTTTAATTTCTGAGTGCTTATTCCTTCACCACTTGCAAAAATTATAGCCTCTGCGGCACATAAACTTTGTTCTGTTGTCATAAACTATCTCCTGTGCTGTTTTGAAAGTATCATATTTTCTTTATCATCTATTGATATACGATGAGCACGAATAAGCTCTAAAATAGCCATAAATGTTGCAATAGCTTCGCTTTTACCTTTGCTTTTATCAAAAGCAGACTGCAAAGATGCAATTTTACTTTTCATAAGACATTTAAGCACTGTAAATATTTTAGCCTGCACTGAAACAAAAGGTGCAGAAACAATAGGGTCAAACTTTTCTTGTTTAGGTGGGGCACGTCTTATGGACTTATCATCTAGAATTTCATAAGCTTTAACTAAATCACTAATCGGATGAATAATATCGTATGTCAAATCTTCTTTTATAAGCACTGTATCTCTTACAAAAACATTATCACCTATAAACATTTCTCTAAGCTGTTCTGATGCAATTTTCGCTTGACTATATTCAATAAGCTGACCTTGCAATTCTGCTTTAAGTTTTTCGCCTTCGTCATCTTTTGGAAGAAGATAAACAGATTTAAGATAAACAAGTCTTGCTGCCATATCTATAAAGTCACTGGCAATATCAAGATTCTGTTGCTGTGCCTCTTTGATAATTTCAAGATACTGATTTATTATAGTAATAATTTCAATATCTAAAATATTCATTTTATGTTTTGAAATAAGTGTCAGCAAAAGGTCTAGCGGGCCTTCAAACTGCTCCAATTTAAAATTAAGCTGCATTAAATCACCTTTTAAATCAAAAACATCCTAGCTATTATATCAACAAAAACTGTAATCTTATCAATAACTGAAAACACCATTGATGTCAAAATGCCTAATGGCAAATCCAAAATACCTGTTACAAGTACAAAAAACAAGCCAATGAAAATATACTGTTCGTATTCCATTACTTTGAAATAGAATTTATCTGGAAGGATATAGTTAAAAATTCTTGAGCCATCAAATGGAGGGAATGGCAAAAGATTAAAAATTGCCAAAGAAATATTTATTTGGCACATTGTTGCAAAAATAGTAAACAATGTTGAAATAACTACATTTGTACCAAAAGCCAAGCCAATATGTGAAAGCATTTTTGCAATTGCAAGGCTTATTGTTGCCAAAATAAGATTTGAAATAGGGCCTGCTGCTGCTGAAATTGCCATACCTTTTTTTCTATCATCAAAATTGTTTGGATTTATAGGCACAGGTTTTGCCCAGCCTATACCTGTTAAAATAAGTGCCAAAGAACCAACAAGGTCAAAATGAGCCATAGGGTTCAAAGTCAATCTTCCCTGATATCTTGCAGTTGGGTCACCAAGTTTGTCTGCAACATAAGCATGAGCTGCTTCATGTACAGGAATTGTTGTCACAAGGACAATTGCTCTTACAATAATACTAAAAATATCCATCAAATTCTCCTATTATTACTAATATTAATCTAATATCTTAATTATATTGGTTTATTCATCTTTTTTCAAGTGCCAACCATTTATAGCCTTGTATTTATATATTATAATATTATTGTGATAATTTTTAAAAAATAATTGCAATTTATACTTGATATTCTTATAGCTTTGTGGTAAACTAATTTAGCAACGATAAAGAATGCAATTTTGGGTATTGCATTTTTATAATTTTTATGCTAGAATGTTATAGTTGATTAAATTTTAGGAGGTGCAACAGAATGGCAAAATGTGATTGTTGTGGTAAAGGTGTTAACTTTGGTATCAAAGTTTCTCACTCTCATAGACGCTCAAACAGAGCTTGGAAACCAAATGTAAAAAGAGTTAAAGCTATCGTAGACGGTTCTCCACGCTATATTCACGCTTGCACCAGATGTCTTCGCTCTGGTAAGGTAACAAGAGCTCTCTAATTTTAAAAAAGAAGAAAATTACAGCTGACTTATTGTTAATGATAGGTCAGCTATTTTTTTGTTTTGTATCAGTAATTTAAAACGGAGGTAAAATGCAATATTCAAGTATAAAAAACAAAATTACACATTATTTATTATTGACTGTTGGCACTGGTATTCTAGCTTTCGGATTATTTAACATTCACGAACAAAGCCAAATAACTGAAGGTGGAGTTCTTGGTGTAATATTACTTTTAAATCATTGGTTTAAAATCAGCCCTAGTATTTCTGGTATTATAATAGATTTATCCTGTTACTTGCTTGGTTGGAAATTGTTTGGCAGTCAATTTTTAAAAAATGCACTTTTTGCATCATTTTCATTTTCTTTATGGTATTCAGTATGGGAAAAAGCTGGATATATGCTGCCAAATTTTTCTAACAACCCAATAATTGCATCTATTTTAGGGGCATTGTTTGTGGGTATAAGTGTAGGTATTGTTATAAGACAAGGTGGCGCAGCTGGTGGTGATGATGTTTTGGCTCTTGCAATTTCAAAAGCCGTTAAATGTAAAATCTCTCAAGCTTACTTAGTAACAGATATAATAATTCTTCTGTTATCACTATCATATATTCCTTTTTCAAAAATATTTTACTCTCTTATAACAGTAATTTTATCATCTTTTATAATAGACAAGGTACAGTCTATGGGTTCAAAATCTACATTACAAATGGCTTAATTAGTAAATTATAAAATAAAAAGGACGGAAATTCCGTCCTTTTTATTTTAATTAAAATTCAATTTTATTTGCAATATATTCTTTAAGGTCTTTAATTGCAACTCTTTCCTGTTGCATTGTATCTCTGTCACGAACTGTTACGCAACCATCTTCAACACTTTCAAAGTCATATGTAATGCAAAGAGGTGTACCAATTTCATCCTGACGGCGATATCTTTTACCGATAGAACCAGCTTCATCGTAGTCAATCATAAAGTATTTCTGTAACTGATGGTAAACTTCTGTTGCCTGCTCACTCAATTTTTTGGAAAGTGGCAAGATACAAGCTTTGTATGGAGCAAGTGTTGGGTGTAAATGAAGAACAACTCTTGTATCGTTCTTTTCTGCATCAACAACTTCTTCATCATAAGCTTCTATAAGCAATGCAAGAGCAACACGGTCTGCACCAAGAGATGGTTCAATAACATGTGGAATGTAGTGTTCGTTTGTTTCTGGGTCAAAGTATTCAATTGGTTTACCACACTGTTCAGAGTGCTGTGTAAGGTCAAATGAACCTCTGTCAGCAATACCCCAAAGTTCACCCCAACCAAATGGGAACATAAATTCAATATCTGTTGTTGCTGTTGAGTAGTGAGAAAGTTCTTCTTGTGCGTGGTCACGAAGTTTAAGATTTTCTTCTTTCATACCAAGAGAAAGCAACCAGTTATAGCAGTATTCTCTCCAATATTTAAACCATTCCATATTTGTGCCTGGTTTGATGAAGAATTCAAGTTCCATCTGTTCAAACTCTCTTGTACGGAATGTAAAGTTACCTGGTGTAATTTCGTTACGAAAGCTCTTACCAATCTGAGCAACGCCAAATGGCAATTTTCTTCTTGTTGTTCTTTGAATATTAGCAAAGTTTACAAATATACCTTGTGCTGTTTCTGGACGAAGAAAGATTTCGTTTTTAGCATCTTCTGTAACGCCTTGGAATGTTTTAAACATAAGATTGAATTTTCTTATATCTGTAAAGTTTGTGCCACCACATTCTGGGCAAGTAATGCCTTTTTCTGTGATAAAAGCTCTCATCTGTTCATTAGACCAACCTGCACATTCAAAGCCTGCATCTTCAATAAGTTTGTCTGCACGATGACGAGTTTTACAATCTTTACAGTCCATAAGTGGGTCAGAGAAACCACCTACATGGCCTGAAGCAACCCAAACTTGAGGGTTCATCAAAATTGCACTATCAAGACCAACATTGTATGGACTTTCCTGAACAAATTTCTTTCTCCATGCTGCTTTTACATTATTTTTAAATTCAACACCTAATGGGCCGTAGTCCCAAGTGTTTGCAAGACCACCATAAATTTCACTGCCTGCATATACAAAGCCTCTGCCTTTGCATAAAGCAATGATTTTTTCCATTGTTTTATCCTGATTTAACATCTCTGCCTCCACATATTATATAGCTTGATAATAGTATATATTCATACTATTATATAATAAACTTTTAGAAGATTTTAGTCAATAGACAATAGGTTTTTAACTTATTTTGATTTTAAGAAAAACTATAATAATTTTCACTTGATTTATTTGTCAAAATATTATAAATTATTATAGTATGTGATTATTTATACATAAAATATAAAAAATATATTATAAGGAGACATTATGAAAATACTTAAAGATTCAAGATTTTACAAATTTTTAATACCTTCTCTAATTGGTATATTTTTGTTTATAACACCAATAAGTCAAAATGGTCATTTAACAATACCAGTTGCAGTTTTTGCAAACAAACTCCTAGATTTTATAGGCGATAAAAGCCTTTTAATTATTTATATTCTTATTTCTATAAGCACCATAATAACAATATTACATAAAATCTTTAAATTCAAATTTATAAAAATAGACCCTAAAATAGACAATCTTTTTAGTCCTTCTAGTTTTTGGTTTTGGGTTAGAGTTACAGGTTTTATATTTGCAAATATGATTTTCTGGGGCGTTGGTCCAGAAGCTGTTATTAGTGATAATACCGGCAGTCTTATTGCAAATGACCTTATGCCTATTCTTGTTTGTGTATTTTTACTTGCAGGTTTTCTTTTGGCTTTGTTATTAAACTTTGGTTTGTTGGACTTTTTCGGCTCTTTGCTTATAAAAGTTATGCGTCCTTTATTTAACTTACCAGGACGCAGTGCGTTAGACTGTATTGCTTCATGGCTTGGAGATGGTTCAATTGGTGTTCTTTTAACAAGTAAGCAGTACGAAGAAGGTTTTTACTCAAAAAGAGAAGCTACTGTAATTGCAACAACTTTTTCTGCCGTAAGTATCACTTTTGCACTTGTTGTTATAAGTGAAGTTGGCCTTGAACATATGTTCCTTCCTTTCTATTTTACAGTTTCTATTGCAGGTATAGTTGCCGCAATAATCGTACCAAAATTTGCTCCTTTGTCCAAAATTCCAGACTCATATTGTGTAGAAAATCCTGTTAAAGAATCTATTCCTGAAAACGTATCCAGTTTTAAATATGGTATGTCACTTGCTTTGAAAAAAGCAGAAAATGCACCAACTGTTAAAAGCTTTATCAAAGAAGGAATAGAAAATGTTTTTGAAATGTGGTTTGGAACATTGCCTGTAATTCTTGCTCTTGGTACAGTTGCACTTATCATTGCAGAGTACACTCCTGTATTTAAAATACTTGGTATTCCATTTATTCCAATATACAAATTACTTGCTATTCCAGAGGCTGAGCTTGCCAGTCAAACAGTTATTGTAGGCTTTGCTGATATGTTCTTGCCAAGTGTTATTGCAAGTGGAATACAAAGCGAAATGACACGCTTTGTAGTTGCAGCAACAAGTGTTACACAGCTTATTTATATGTCTGAAATAGGCAGTATAATAATGGGCAGCAAAATACCTGTTTCTATTAAAAATCTTTTTATCATTTTCCTTGAAAGAACAATAGTTACATTGCCAGTTATCGCTCTTATTGCACATTTAATTTTTTAATATTAAATTATTCACAAAAGGCCACAATTAAAGTGGTCTTTTCTATTTTATTAACTCTTATTTTATGTTATAATATTAATGTTTCTATTTAATGTGTTATGCGCTTATAGCTCAGTTGGATAGAGCGTTCGGCTCCGACCCGAAAGGCCGCTGGTTCGATTCCAGTTAAGCGCACCAAAACTTATTTATATAAAATTTTATCAGCACAGATTTATTACAATTAAAAGGAAAATATTTATGAATATTCTGGTAGGTGATTTAGCAAAACTTTTTGGGATTTCCAGTCAATCTCTTCATTATTATGAAAAGATTGGAATTTTAAAGCCTGAAAAAGATATTGTAAACGATTATAGGTATTACAATATATCTGATTTTAGTAAGCTTGGAGCATTGAGAAAGCTTAGAAATGCTGATTTTTCTATGTATGATAGCTTGGATATATTTAATAGCAAAAATTACAATGAAGTAATTGATAAATATAATCAAAAAAAGCAAGAGTTACTTGAAGATATTGAGAAAAAGCAGAAAGTTATTGAAAAATTAAACTATGCAACCCATTTATATGAAAAATATAATACTTATGGAAGTAAAATTTATATAGAGCAACTACCATCTTTTTTACGATTTGAGTCTGCTGACACTCATATTATTTTTCAAAATAAAAAAATGAAAACTGAGGCTATGCCTTGGTTTATAAGTATTTTGCATACATTTTCCTGTCAGATGTTTTACTATAATGATTGCGAAAAAAGCTCATTTTCTCATTTCACTCACGGTATGATTACAGATGTTGATACTGCAAAATATTTAAATTTAAAGGTTACCGAAAATGTTATGCATATTGATGGTGGTAACTTTATCTGCTGTTTATTTGAATCCGGACAAGATTCAAATGTTGTCAAAAGTAAAATTCAACAATCTCTTGAATTTGCCAAAAGCAACAATATTAAAATTCGTGGAAACCCTTGTGCTATAAACATTTTTAGTTATCAAGACAAAAAATTTTTTAATCAGATTTTAATTCCTATTTTTTAAAATTTAATAATTAAACAAATAAAAACTTCGGTATGAAATACATCATACCGAAGTTCTTATATTTTTTAGAAGAATTAAATCATGTATATCTTATTTAATTTCTGCCTTCATTGTATCTGCTGCGATAGCGCCAAATGCCATTGCAGAGTCAAATCCATAAGCATAGTTTCTACCGTCTTTTTGTTCAACAGAACCACAAACATCGCCTGCTGCATAAAGACCTGGAATTATATTGCCTTCTTCTGTCAATACACGAGCAGAAGTGTCTATTTTCAAACCACCTGTTGTCAAGTAAACATTAGGGTCAACTCTGATTGCCCAAACGCCTGTTGAATGTTCTATATAAGGAAGATTTTCTCTGCCCCATTCATCTTTTTCATTTGCCAATGACAATTCGTTATTTTTGTTAACTGTTTCTACCAAGTTAGGAAGATTCAATTCTTTTGCACATTTTTCCAAAGAATCATATTTTACAGCTTCGCCTTTTTCAAATATAGCTTTGTAAATATCAAAACCGTATGATTCATTATCGCAAGTCATAACTGCTGCTGCATCATCAAAGATAAAGTAGAATGTATCTCCGTTAGCTGGGTCAGCTTTTGCTTTGGCCATTGTAGAATGGTTATCTTTCATAATATTACCAAACTGGTCACCATTTACATTTACAATGATACCTGGTGTTGTATGGTGCATAAATGCAAGTTCAAAATGGCTGTCATAACTTGCCAAGAATCCTGGAACATGTCCACCCATACCTTCAATACCTGCACCGTATTCCATAGCCAATAACATACCATCACCTGTCAAAGATACTGGTGCATTAAAGTAGTTGTTAGCCCAATCTGGATAATATTTTTCAATTAATTCTTGGTTTTTTGCAAAACTACCAGATGCAATCAAAACTGCGTCTGCGTTTACATTCCAAGTTGTACCGTCTTTGCCTTCGGCAACAAGGCCTGTAATTCTTCCGGATTCATCCTGTTTCAAGTCTGTTACAGGTGTTGCATAAATTATACGACCACCTTTTGCTTGAATACGTTTTTCCAAAAATTCCATTGCAAAACCAGTACCACCTTGGTAGCAACCTGGTGCAAAGTATGGATAAGCATAAGCACTGCGACTACCCAATGTTGTAAAACCAACACCGATGTTTGCCATCCAGTCATACAACTCACCAACTTTTGTAAATACTGCTTTTGTATATGGCAAATCTCTATTTAAGTTTGGAGAATTTGGGTCTGCTATCTTTAAAAATGCTGAACCAAGATTATCCCAAGTGCTGTACAATGGACTACCAAGACCCCAGTTATTGAATATTTCAGAGTCAGAAAGAACAATACCACCATAAGTTGTTGGCATTGAACCACCAGGAATATCTTGTTTTTCAAACAAAATAATATCTGTTACGCCCATATCCAACAATCTAGCTGCTGCAAATAAGCCTGATGTACCTGCACCCATAATAGCCACTTGTACATTTTCTTCAACTTCTTTTGTTTCAATTTCTGGTTTTTCTGGTTCAACACTATATTTTGCAACATCACCACCAGCGTTTTCAATTGCTTTTGAAACTGCCTGTTTAATTGCATTTGATGTTACTGTTGCACCTGAAACGCTATCAACTGCAATACTTTGTGCTTCCATAATTCTTTCTGGCATTCTTGCTGTTGCATAAGTACCAATACCTTGTGTTTCATCATGTGAAAGAATTTCAACTTTTCTGATTTCTTCATCAACAAATAAAGTTGAAACGCTAACCATACCTTCGTGACCAACTACATCAACAACATATTTACCATCGCTAACTTTTTTATCTGAAACTGGTGTTGATTCTTCACCTTTTGCAGATATAAGTGCTGATTTAACTGCACTTATAAAACCGTTACTAGTGTATGTAGCAGAAGCTATAATGTCTACATCTGCTGTATTTCCACTAACCATTTTTTCTGTCAATTCTTCAATTGCTTTACCACCAATTCCTGGTGTTTCTTTTTCTGCATCAGTTGTGATTTCAACAATTTTGCTGTCATCAACAGTTACATTTACAGTTATATCTCCACCAAAACCTTGTGCACTTGCTGTGTATGTTCCTGCTGTGTAACCACTATTTTTTTCGCTACATCCAACAGAAACGAGAGCAAATGACATAATTAGTGCTAATAAACTAATTATTTTCTTCACTTTTTTCTCTCCTATGTATTGTATTATTTGTTTTATCGGCGCCTTTACAGTTAAATTGTAAACTATCAAACATTTGAGAGTTCAATACATTTTGGAAAGATTTTGATATATAATTAACATTTTATTATATAAAATTGTTGTACAACATATATAAATATTGCATAAATAAAAAACTCTGCATTATTTAAAAGCAGAGTTTTTATTATTACTATTTTTTCTTTTTAGCCATAACAAATAATGAAACACCGATTACTAAAACAGCAACAACCATTATTGTAAGTTTTAAACTATCGCCTTCTTCAACATCTTCTTTATTTGAAGCACTGTCACTGGCAATAACATTATCTTCTTTTTTAGTGCTTTGTTTATTTGTCACTTGTAATATATTACTATTTTCAATATCAAAAGATGAATTTATATTATCAAGTTGTACCACTTTTGCTGTAACTGCATTTACAGAGTTTACGTTTTTATTAAAGGCAAATACAGGACAAGAAACTATGAAAATACCACACATAATACTAATAATTGTCAGAAACTTTTTAAACTTCAATATAAATCCCCTCTTTCGTTAAAGTATATTTACAATATTATATTATATCATTTAACTGTGTGCAATTTGAGTTAATTAAAACTATATAAAATGAAAATAAGTATTAATTTTTTCGAATATATTTTATAATTATCTATATAGTAAAAATTTATTCAAAAAAGCGACCGTGATTTAAATAGTCGCCTTTTTTTGTGATTTTTCACTAAAACTTTTTTATAGATGTATTTATAGTAAAACAGAATCTTTTACATAGGACATTTACGCCATTTGTTGCTTTGTTTAAATTTCCACCTTTTATTGATTAGCCACCATCAGTCAGTATATGACAAGGTAAACTGATGTTGCTCATGAAAATTTTCATCTGTATCTCCAAAACAAGTTTCTATAACAACTCGTTTATTGCTTTTCATTGTAACGGTAAGTGTGCAACCATTAACAATATAAGTATATTTATCATATACAGTATTTAGGTTTACTTCTTCTGTATCCGGCGAATGTCTATAACGCACACTCTGTGCATATCCCATTCCAATTAGTTCCTCTGAACAAAAAGTAGAAATCGTATCTCCATATCGTTTTTTATACAATGCCCATATCCCTTCTAAATCCTTTGGCTTTCCCTTTATGCGAATACCTTTTTTAGCATATATCATTAAATGAGTACATTCATTCTCAATATTATTCAGTTCCAAGAAGTGAGATACCAAAAATGAGATTACTTCCTCTGCTTCATCATTAAATTTTCAGGTGTATCACGATATTCGATTTTAATATTTTTGTAAACCATAAAAATACTACTTATTTCACTTTTTATTTTTAATGCAAAGTGTAGCATAAAACAGTTAATAACTCTATACCACATCAAAATATTTATACGATTATTTCTTCAAATTTTTTAACTTTACTTTTGTATTATATAAAACAAGGCTCAGGCTGCATTACAGCCAAAGCCTTGCGTAACTTATATCAAATTTGTATTATATATTAACTTAACACTAATTTTTTATGTGTGTTC
This sequence comes from Oscillospiraceae bacterium, assembly GCA_020024155.1. Lineage (GTDB taxonomy): Bacteria > Bacillota > Clostridia > Oscillospirales > Ruminococcaceae > RGIG3102. The sequence continues at coordinate 31,182 of JAHHUE010000003.1, forward strand.
TCCATTATGAAACTGTTTTGAAATTAAAGTGAACCAGTTGTTCTTGGGAAAGGAATTACATCACGGATATTGGAAATACCTGTAATATACATAATAAGTCTTTCAAAGCCAAGACCATAACCAGCGTGTTTTACACCACCGAATCTACGCAAGTCAATATACCACTGATAATCTTCCGGATTAAGTCCACATTCTTCCATTCTTGAAAGAAGTATATCAAGTCTTTCTTCACGCTGACTACCACCACAAAGCTCACCAACACCTGGAACAAGCATATCTGCTGCTGCAACTGTTTTGCCGTCATCATCAAGACGCATATAGAAAGATTTAATTTCTTTTGGATAGTTTGTAACAAATACTGGTTTGTTGTAAATCTGTTCAGTAAGAAATCTTTCGTGTTCAGTTTGAAGGTCACAACCCCATTCAACTTTATACTGGAACTTATCGTTATGTGGTTTAAGAAGTTCAACAGCTTCTGTATATGTTACACGAACAAAGTCGCTATTTACAAGGTTTGTAAGGCGTTCTTTAAGACCTTTATCAACAAACTGGTTAAAGAAATCAATATCATTTGGACAAGTTTCAAGAACATAGTTTATAACATATTTAATCATTGCTTCTGCGTTATCCATATAGTCATACAAATCTGCAAAAGCCATTTCTGGTTCCATCATCCAGAATTCAGCAGCGTGACGAGGTGTGTTGCTGTTTTCTGCACGGAATGTTGGGCCAAAAGTATAAATTTTGCCAAAAGCCATAGCCATAGCTTCACCTTCAAGCTGACCGGAAACTGTAAGGTTTGTACTTTGTCCAAAGAAGTCTTGGCTAAAATCTACTTCTCCGGATTCTGTGCGTGGAAGGTTATTCAAATCAAGTGTTGTTACACGAAACATTTCACCTGCACCTTCACAGTCTGAACCTGTGATAAGAGGTGTGTTCATATAAACAAAACCGTTTTCGTTAAAGAATTTATGAATTGCAAATGCAGCAGCACTTCTTACTCTGAAAGCAGCACTGAATGTATTGGTTCTTGGACGAAGATGAGGCATTGTACGCAAATATTCCAATGTATGACGCTTTTTCTGCAATGGATATTCACTTGGACAAGTGCCAATAACTGTAATTTCATCTGCATTTACTTCAAATGGTTGTTTTGCATTTGGAGTAAGAACAACTTTACCTGTTACAGAGAAAGCTGTACCAACACCAGATTTTGCAATTTCTGTATAATTATTAAGTTTGGACTGTTCAAAAACAATCTGCAAACCTTTAAAAGAGCTACCGTCATTAAGTTCGATAAAGCCGATATTTTTACTATCACGAACTGTTTTTGCCCAACCTTCAACTGTTACAATAGAGTTATCAGCTGGTATCTGTGAATATAATTTGCTTATTTCTATTCTTTTCATAGTTATTCACCCTCTATCTTTCCGTAAAATCATACATATAATTATATTATTTTATTACAGTATAGTCAATAATCTAATAGGTTATATATAAGAATATGTAATAAAAATGACACCACTCCAAAGGAATGATGTCATTTTATAAAATTAACTGTTTTTAACTTCTATACGAGTCATTGCTCGTTTTGCTTTTTCTTTGCAGCTTTCAGCTTCATTTTTGTCTTTTGCATTGGCAATTTCATCTTTTGCGTTCTTCAAAGCAATTTCAGCTCTTTGTGCATCAATTTCTTCTTTCCATTCAAATGTTGATGCAAGAACTGTAACCTCGTTTTTGCAAACAGACATAACACCACCATTACAAGCAGCAACTTTTTTCTGTCCGCCAACTGTAACAACAGCTTTACCAATACCAAGTGCAGTAACATAATCTGTATGTTTTGCCCAAATACTTACATTACCTGTAACTGTACGCACAAGGATGCTTTCTGCTTGACCTTCAAATTTAATGCCATCAGCAGTTACTATTTTAAGGTTGAATGATTCCATGAACTATTCCCCCTTTTTAGCTTTTTCGATAACATCCTCTATTGTGCCTGCAAACAAGAATGCTGATTCTGGAATATCATCATGTTTGCCTTCAAGAATTTCTTTAAAACCACGAATTGTTTCTGAAAGTGGTACATATTTACCTTTCATACCGGTAAACTGTTCAGCAACAGTAAATGGCTGAGAAAGGAAACGCTGAATTTTTCTTGCACGGTTAACTGTAACTTTATCTTCTTCAGAAAGTTCGTCCATACCCATGATTGCAATGATATCCTGCAATTCTTTGTATCTCTGCAAGATGTGCTGAACACCGTTTGCAACTTCAAAGTGTTCTTGACCAACAACTTCTGGTGTAAGAATACGGCTTGAAGAGTCAAGTGGGTCAACAGCTGGATAAATACCCAAGGAAGCAATTGAACGGGAAAGTGTTGTTGTTGCGTCCAAGTGAGCAAATGTTGTAGCTGGAGCAGGGTCTGTCAAGTCATCGGCAGGCACATAAACAGCCTGAATTGATGTTACAGAACCTTTCTTTGTAGAAGTAATTCTTTCCTGCAAAGCACCCATTTCAGTAGCAAGAGTTGGCTGATAACCAACAGCAGATGGCATACGACCAAGCAAAGCAGAAACTTCACTACCAGCCTGTGTGAAACGGAAAATATTATCTATAAAGAGCAATACATCCTGATTTTCTTCATCACGGAAGTATTCAGCCATAGTAAGAGCAGAAAGAGCAACTCTCATTCTTGCCCCTGGTGGCTCGTTCATCTGACCATAAACGAGAGCTGTTTTGTCCAAAACGCCACTTTCTCCCATTTCGTTATAGAGGTCATTACCTTCACGAGTTCTTTCACCAACACCAGCAAAAACGGAAAGACCGCCATGCTGTGTTGCAACGTTATTGATAAGTTCTGTAATAAGAACAGTTTTACCAACACCTGCACCACCAAACAAGCCTATTTTACCACCTTTTGCGTAAGGACAGATAAGGTCAACAACTTTGATACCTGTTTCAAGTATTTCTGTTGAAGTTGCTTGTTCATCATAAGAAGGTGCTTTTGCGTGGATTGGCATTCTTTTTTCTGCTTCTGGTTGAGCTTTTTCATCAACTGCTTCACCAAGAACATTAAAAATTCTGCCAAGTGTACTTCTGCCAACAGGCACTGAAATTGGTGCGCCTGTATCAACAGCTTCTGTACCACGAACAAGACCGTCTGTTGAACTCATAGCAATACATCTAACAACATTGTCACCAAGATGTTGTGCTACTTCTACAACAAGTTTTTGTTCGCCATTCATAATTTCTATTGCATTAAGCAAAGCTGGCAAGTTGCCGTTTTCAAAACGAACGTCAATAACAGCACCTGTAACCTGCACAACTTTACCAATATTTGATTGGCTCATTGAATTTCTCCTTTTGTGAGATTTTTAAATTTAAAGTGCTCCTGCACCCGAAACGATTTCTGTAATTTCTTGTGTAATTGCAGCTTGACGAGCACGGTTGTAGCTGAGAGATAGGCTTTCCACCATCTCAGCAGCATTTTTGCTTGCAGAGTCCATTGCTGTTCTTCTGGAAGCAACCTCGCTTGCCCAGCTTTCTGCAATACCACCATGAATAAGACCCGAAACATACTGTGGAACAATCATGTCAAACAAAGTTTCACTGTCTGGTTCATAAATAGTAAGCATCTTTGCCTTGTCTGATTTTTTTGAATTAACATTTGTTATTGGCAAAATCTGCATCATTTGTGGTTCTTGACTAAGCATAGAAACAAATGTTGTGTAACCCATATGGAGTTCATCAATTTCGCCATTTCTAAACTTTTCTGTCATTATTTTTCCTGCTTTATCGCAGTCTTCAATTGTTACATTTTCAACAGAAGCCAAGTCATAAGACACTATTTCTATGTTCCTTCTTTTGCAGTAGTCAACAGCTTTTTTGCCAATTGGCACACAGCAAACCTCTTTGCCCTCACTATGAGATGCAAAAAGTTTGAACATATTATTATTATAACCACCAGCCAAGCCACGGTCGCCGGCTATAATAATATAGCCAACTTTTCTAACCTGTTCTCTTGACTTCAAAAATACGGAAGAAAATTCGGTGTCAGAATCTGCAATATCACTGAGAGTTCTATACAAAGAATAAAAATAAGGTCTTGTTTGTTCAACTCTCTGTTTTGCTTTTCTTAGTTTAGAGGAGGCAACAAGTTCCATGGCTTTTGTAATCTGCATGGTACTCTCTACGCTTTTAATACGCATTTTTATATCTTTCATTGACCCGCCTGCCATAGCCTATGCACCGTCCTTTCTTCTTATTTTTTTGAGATAAACATTGTTTTGTATGTGTTGATTGCATCGATAATAGCCTGAGTATTTTCTTCTGTTAAATCTTTTGTTTCGTTTATAGAAGCAATAATTTCAGGTTTTTGTGTTTCGATATAATCAAACAAGCCTGCTTCAAAATCACTGATATCTTTAACAGCAATATCACTGAGGTAGTTTCTTGTTACAGCAAAGATGATAACAACCTGCAATGCAACAGGAACTGGTTTGGATTTTGCCTGTTTAAGAACTTCAACAATTCTTTCACCCTGTTCAAGACGAGTTTTTGTATCTTGGTCAAGGTCAGAACCGAACTGGGAGAAGCTTTTAAGTTCTATATACTGTGAGTATAACAATTTAAGCTGACCTGCAACTTTTTTCATTGCTTTAATCTGAGCAGAACCACCAACACGGCTAACAGAAATACCAGGGTTAACAGCTGGACGAACGCCAGAGTTAAAGAGTTCTGTTTCAAGGAATATCTGACCATCAGTAATAGAAATTACATTTGTTGGGATATAAGCTGAAACGTCACCAGCCTGTGTTTCAATAATAGGAAGTGCTGTGATTGAACCACCACCGTATTCCGGAGACAATCTTGCAGCTCTTTCAAGCAAACGAGAGTGAAGGTAGAATACGTCACCAGGGTAAGCTTCACGTCCTGGTGGACGGCGGATAAGAAGTGAAAGTGCACGGTAAGCAACAGCGTGTTTTGAAAGGTCATCATAAATAATCAAAACATCTTTGCCTTGGTCCATAAAATATTCAGCCATAGTAACACCAGAGTATGGTGCAATGTATTGAAGTGGTGCAAGTTCACTTGCAGAAGATGATACAACGATTGTATAATCCATTGCACCTGCTGTTGTAAGAGTTTCAACAAGCTGTGCAACTGTGGAAGCTTTTTGACCAATAGCAACATAAATACAAATAACATCTTGACCTTTTTGGTTGATAATTGTATCAGTTGCAATTGTTGTTTTACCAGTCTGACGGTCACCAATGATAAGTTCACGCTGACCACGGCCGATTGGAATCATACTGTCGATAGCTTTGATACCAGTTTGTAGAGGCTGGCTAACGCTTTTTCTTGTAATGATACCAGGAGCAATTTTTTCAATTGGACGGATTTCTGTTGCTTCGATTGGACCTTTGCCATCAATAGGCTGACCCAAACTGTTTACAACTCGTCCGATAAGTGCATCGCCAACAGGAACAGAAACAACATTACCTGTTCTTTTTACGATGTCGCCTTCTTTTATCTCATCATCTTTACCAAGGATAACAAGAGAAACACTTGTTTCTTCAAGGTTCATAGCCATACCATATTCGCCATTTGGGAACATGATAAGCTCATTTGCCATACAGTTAGTAAGACCGTGTACCTTTGCGATACCGTCACCAACCTGAATAACAGTGCCTGTTTCGCTCTGTTCGATTTTAGAATCATAATCTTTTATCTGAGCTTTTATGATTTTGCTTATATCTTCAGGTTTAAGCTGCATAATACACCTGCTTTCTTTATATTTTAGATGGTGCTATATTTTTGATAATTCTTCTTTCATATTTTTAAGTTTCATAGCGATAGAATCATCAAGCTGTGCGTCATTGTATTTAAGTACAATACCGCCCAAAACATTTTTATCGACTTTTGTATCGAGAATAACTGTTTTGCCAGTAACTTTCTGTAACTTATTGATAAGCTTATCTTTAAGTTCTTGTGGCATTTCAATTGCTGTTGTAGCAACAATTTTTTCTATGTTGTAATGTCTGTTATATGCTTCAACATATTCATCAAAAGATTCTCTTATATACATAACAGCTTTTCTGTCTGTCATAATTTTAAGAAAATTCAAAAGATATTTATTAACTTTGTCTTTAAACAAAGTATCCAATAATTTTTCTTTTTCTTCTTTTGTAATCATAGGAGCATCAAGAACTTTTACAAGTTCAGAATCTCGTTCAAAAGCATTACAGATATCTGTAATTTCTTCTCTGATTTGATTGTCAACTTTTTCTTCAAGGGATACTTCAAAAAGTGAATTTGCATAAACACTTGCTATTTTACTCATTTATCTTCACCCACATTCTCAATAAATTGTGAGATTAAAGCCTCGTGGTCCTTAGCATTTATTTCTCTTTCAACCATTTTTGATGCAATTGAAACAGAAATATCTGCAATTTCGCCTTTTATTTCTTCATAAACCTTTTTCTTTTCTTGCTCAATTTCAGCATGAGCTTTTTCAGTCATAGCAGCAGCTTTTCCTCTTGCTTCTTCAAGAATTTCATTTTCTCTTTTACGAGCCTGAGCCTGTGCGTTTTTCATAATATCGCCAGCTTGTTCATTTGCTGATGCAAGTTTAAGTGAATATTCTTTTTCAAGTTCTTTAGCTTTTTCGCTTGCTGTGCTTGCTGTGTCATACATTGTATCTATTTCGTTTTGGCGTTGTTCAAGGATTTTCATAACCGGTTTGAACAAAAGCTTTTTCATAATGAGAAAAAGTATAAAAAGGTTACACCATGTGAAAATAAGTGTCCACGGTACGAAAGAAACAAGTTCAAAAGTATTGTTTGGCACTTTAACAGTTGCCTCCTTTCATTAGTTTTTTCTATTTTAATGAAAGATTATAATTTACCGATAAGTGGGTTAGCAAACAAGAGAATCATTGCTACAACCAAACCGTAAATACCTGTTGATTCTGCAACTGCACAACCAAAAAGCATTGTTGATGTAACGTCAGATTTTGCTTCTGGCTGACGGCCAACAGCCTCTGCTGCTTTACCTGCTGCGTAACCCTGACCGATACCAGGACCGATACCTGCGATCATTGCAAGACCTGCACCGATTGCTGATGCTGCTAAAACTATTGCTCTTTCCATAATAACCTCCGAAAATTTTAAGTTTAATTTTAGTTTTAATTGATAATATATTTATTCTGCTGCGCCACTTACATAAACCATCGTGAGCATACAGAAAATATAAGCCTGTAAGAAACTTGTAAATACGTCAAAATAAATTGACAATAATGCCGGCAAACCAACCTGGAAGATTGGTATTGACTGAATGAATGCCACCGGAACAATCTTTAATACCAATCCACTCAAAGCGGCAAGTGCTGCATAAAGCAATGTTGTAATAACACCACCTGCTGCAATGTTACCAAAATGACGGAATGTCATAGAAACTGGTGTTGCAATTTCACTGATGATGTTAAGTGGTAAAATGAGTGGAACAGGTTCTGCAAATCTTTTAAGAGAACCAGCAACACCTTTGTATTTAAGGTTTACAACCTGAATCATTATAAAGGTTATTGTTGCCATACCTATTATAATTGAAAGGTCGCCCGTTGGTGGTTTTACGCCTACAAGACTTGACATACTAGAACAAAAACTATACGCAAAAAGTGCCGCAATATATGGTGCAAAATGTCTCCATTTCTGCCCCATAGTGCCGTCTATAAGTCCATAAACTGTTAGCACAAGTTTTTCTGCAATAATCTGTCTTTTGCTGTCTGGTTTAACCTTTAAATTTTTTGTAAGGTACATACATACAGCAGCTATTACAGCCATTATAACCCATGATGTTACAACGGTGTTTGTGATAATAATCGGACCTATGCGAAATAGTACTCTTGGACCTGTTACTGCTATTTCTGAGCCCATTTTATTTTATTCCCTCCTTATTTGTAAAATTTATAATCATAATGGAAATGCGTGTAAAAATAAAAGGAATTACAGCTGCAATCCAATTGAAAACCGGTACAATAAGTGCAATTGCAAAACTAGCTGCAAAAAGCACCATTCTTGCTGTATATGTACTTTGCATATACAGCTGAGCTTGTTTTTGTTCTTTTTCCATTGCTTTTTGAACACTTAATCCAAGCCATAAAAAATTGATAACTGACACTGCATATCCAAACAAAGAGCCAGCCAACACATCAAATCCCCAGAAACCTATAATAAAAAACACTGCGTTTTCTATAATGGTTAATCCAAGATTATATATGGTAATCTTCTTTAAATTTTCAGCAACAACAGGTGTAAGTTTCATTTTTACCTCTAATTTTTAAATTTATTTTCATATTCTTTCTGTTCTTTTTTTACATCTTTCAAAAACATTTTCATATAGTTAGCAAAAGAACTTATACCACTTGCTATTCCCAAAAATATGCCCACAAGAACAACCCAATCGCCAAGATTAAATTTGGATTTTATCCATATAGCGCCCCATATACATATAATTGCTGGTGCAACAACGGATATGCCAAGCTGAGATATTAAAGACATATATTTTAATGAGTTGTATATCTTTTTATTAGCATTCATTTTCTACCACCAAACTTAAAATGATATAATTTAAATATTTAGAATTATAACACGATATTCACTAAAATTCAACATCTATTAAATACTATGAAAGTTGATTTTTTGTGTAATCTTCGTTAACTTTAATAATTTGAGTACATATTTTTTATGCATATAGTTAATAAAGTAAAGAACTGCAAACCAAATTAAAGATTTTGGTTTGCAGAATTTTCACATCTATATTTTTTCAAATCTTTTAAAAGTTTTACCGTCTCTTGTTATCTCTTCGCAAAACATTGATAACGGTCTTACCCATATTCCCATTTCTCCATAAAGAGCCTTGTATACAACCATATCTTCCAAGGTTTCAGAATGCTTTGCAACATAAAGCACTTCGTATTCTTTACCTTTAAAATGACGGTATTTTCCTGTTTCAATCATAGTTTAACCTTTTATCTTTTTTACATATTTTGCGCTTTCGCTACCAGCAACTGCACCTTGGTAAACAGCTTTTGCAACTTGATACATACCTTTTGTATTATCTCCTGCTGCATATAAGCCTGGAATATTTGTTGCACATTTTTCATCAACTACAATAGCATTGCCGTCTGTTTCAACACCAAGTTTTCTTGCAAAGTCGGATGCCCCAGCAACACCAACTGCAACAAACAAACCATCTATTTCTATGCTACTTTCATCTTCAAAAGTAACTTTTTGTACAGTATTCTCGCCACTGATTTCAGATATTTTTTTATCTATATATTCAACGCCATCAATTTTCTTTTCAAATTCTTTTCCATTTGAAAGCACATATACTTTTTGTGCAAGATTTTTAAGGTAACTTGCCTCTTCTGCTGCGTATTCGCCTTCGCCAAGAACTGCAACATTTTTTCCACGATAGAAAAATCCGTCACATACTGCGCAATAGCTTACGCCACGACCTTCAAATTCTTTTATGCCTTTTATTGCAGGGGCTTTTCTGCTTGTGCCGGTTGCAATAATAACACTTTTGGCTGTAAATGATTGTGATGATGTTTTTACCTGATAATCACCACTCCATTCTATTCCTGTAACTTGGTCAAGTATCATATCAATATCTGCATCTTTAAGCTGAGATACACCCATATTAAATAATTCTTCGCCTGTTGTGCCTTTTGCTACACCATAATAGTTATCTATTTTTTCTGCTTTCATAAGAGCAGATACTTGTTGACCTATAACAAGAGTTTTTGCACCTGCACGATGTGTATAAAGAGCAGATGATACACCTGCTGGGCCAAGACCTATTATAATAATATCATACATATTTTCCATCATAAATCCTCCGTTGCACTATTTATTGTAAATTTAATTTAACACATTATACCTAAAAATAAAAGTGACAAAATCACCTGAATGCACAAAAAGGCAGTGAAAATTCACTGCCTTTAATTTTATTATTTAATTTTTGAAGGTGAATAGTATTTTACTGCTGCTGCATCTTCTGAAATTTCGTATAATGCACTTTCTTCTTCAATAGATTTTGTAAATTCTTCGCCTTTCATATCGTTTAAAACACTCATTTTAAGGTTTTCAAATTCTTCATCAGAAGCATAGTTTGTAACTCTCTGATAAATCATAAATTCGTCTTCGATTTCATCATAGAGATATTCGCCGTTTTCTTCCAATGTGTAAACATTAGCTACAAAAAGCTGTGGAAGTTGTTCTGAATTTTTAGGAACATAAAATTCTTGTGTATTTGAAGTTGCATCAGAATAATCTTTTTCAACGCCTGCAAGTTCACCTGCTTTTGTCATAATATCAATTCTTACTGTTTCAAAATCTTCGCCATTATTGAGTCTTTCAATAGCCTCATCACAGATATTAGACATTTTTATAAGGTTTTCTTCATCGAGGAATTTGTTGTCTTTACCTTTTTTAGGAACACTAAAACCTTTAACTTTTGCAAAGTTAGTGTTGATATATTCAGCATATTCTTCATTAGAAGGTGATTTTTCTCCGTTTTCGCCATAAACTGTATTAAAAATTTCGCCTGCTTTAATGTTGTTTACAACAAATTTTTTATATGTTTCAAGACCAACACCGTTTTCAGTATATTTTTCTTTGAGATATTCCCAGTACATTTCTGCACTTTGGTTTGCATAGTCTGTTGTTTCCTGAGAAAGTGTAAGACCCATTTCTTCGTATTTCTTTTCTGCCCATACATAAGCTTTAAGATTTTTGATTGTTTCTTGATGAATCCATTCTTCACCGTTTATTTCATCAATTTTTTCTTTAAGAACATCTTTACCGCTTTCAACTTTTTGGCTTGCTTTTGTATAAGCTTGTAATTGTGCATTAAGATATTCGCCTGCTGTTATTGAAACACCGTCAATTGTCACAACAGAATCATAGTTTTTGCCACAGCCTGTAAAGCCTGCAACTGCAAGTGCAATTGTAAGAGCTAAAGCTGTTATTTTTTTAAACATTCTGGTTTTCCCCCTGAAATATAAATTTTCATATAGTTTTTTAATTATACTACCAAAATTTAATTATATCAACTGTTATAGTTTAAAATTAAATTGTGATGATTTATTGTACTATTTTTGCAATGATGATTCTTTAAACAAATTAAGCATATCTTTCATAACATCAAGGCTATTTTTGTCAGCTTTTATTTGAGCACTTATATATGGTTTTTCTGTACTGTTTACAAGTATTTTGTGTTTTGTATTCTTTATAACATAACCAACATCAATATGTGCAAAATCATTTGAATAAAACATAAGGCTGTCTTTTCTCTGCACAACTTCGGTTATACCTACACTAGATGCAAGAACACGCAAAAGAGAAATATCTATAAGCCCCATAACACTTTCAGGCACATCGCCATAACGGTCAATAAATTCATCAAGCAAATCAGATACATCATCTTCGCTTTCAAGTGATGCTATGCGTTTATAACTTTCTATTCTGTTTTGAGTATATGGAATATATTTTTCCGGAATATATGCGTCAACAGTAATATCAATAAGGCAATCACTTTTTTCTGTCTTTATTTCTTCCCCTTTTTCAACAGCAATAGCCTGATTAAGAAGTTTTACATATAAATCATAACCTATACTTGCCATAAATCCACTTTGAGTTTTACCAAGAATACTGCCTGCACCACGAATTTGCAAATCTCGCATTGCAATTTTAAAGCCAGAGCCAAAATTTGTAAATTCTCTGATAGCATTAAGCCTTTTTACTGCAACTTCGTTAAGCACTTTATTTCTTTGGAATGTAAAATATGCGTATGATTTTCTTGTTGAACGTCCAACTCTGCCCCTTATTTGATAAAGCTGACTAAGACCCATTCTGTCTGCATCTTCAATTATCAAGGTATTGCAGTTTGGAACATCTATACCTGTTTCTATGATAGTTGTACATACAAGAATATCAATTTCTCCGTTTATAAGCTGTTGCCATACAGCAGATAAGCTTGCCTCGTCCATTTTACCGTGAGCAACACCAATTCTTGCGTTAGGACAATATCTCTGTACTCTCAATGCACAGTTATCAATTGTTTCAACTCTATTATGAAGATAGTAGCATTGTCCACCACGGTTTAACTCTCTGTTAAGTGCATAAGCAACCATTTTTTCATCAAATTCACTTACATAAGTTTCAATCGGAATACGGTCAAAGGGAGGTTTTTCAATTGTGGACATATCTCTTATACCATTAAGAGCCATACTCAGTGTTCTTGGAATAGGAGTTGCAGAAAGTGTAAGAACGTCAACACCTTTAAAGCCTTCAACAAGTTTTTCTTTGTGAGCAACACCAAATCGTTGTTCCTCATCTATAATAACAAGACCTAAATCCTTAAACTTAACTTTTTTCTGTATAAGTGCGTGTGTGCCAACAACAATATCAGCTACACCACTGTTAATATCTTTTATAGTCTGTTCTCTTTGTTTAAGACTTCTGAAACGGCTCAGCAGTTGTATATTTACTGGAAAGTTTTCCATTCTTTGTACCAAAGTATTATAGTGCTGCCAAGCAAGAACAGTTGTTGGTACAAGTATCGCCACTTGTTTTGAGTTCATAACTGCTTTAAAGGCTGCACGCAAAGCAACTTCTGTTTTACCAACACCAACATCACCACAAACAAGGCGTTCCATTGGATAGTTACTTTCCATATCATTTTTAATTTCAGAAATTGCTCTCAGCTGGTCTTCGGTTTCATCGTATATAAATCTTGCCTCAAAATCTTTTTGCCACTCGTTATCTTCATCAAAAGCAAAACCTTTTGCTTTTTCTCTTTCAGCATAAAGACGTATAAGCTCTGCTGCCATTTCCTGCGTTGCTTTTTTGGCTTTTGCTTTTGTTTTTTTCCAGCTTTCTCCTCCAAGTTTTGAAAGCTTTACATGTTCACCTTCTTGAGAATATGAATATCTGCTTATAAGGTCTAACTGTGTTACTGGCACAAACAAGCTATCTTTGCCTTGAAAGTTTATTTTGAGATAATCTTTTGTAACACCTTGCATACTTACATTGTGTATACCGTCATAAACACCAATACCGTAATTTTGATGAACAACATAATCTCCCTTGGATATTTCATCAATTGATGTGAGAGCATCTTTTGCTTTTTGTCTTTTGTAGTTCTGTTTACCAACATCAAGTTTTCTGCCTGTTATAAGGCAAAGTTTATGCATTGGAAGTTCAAAGCCTTGTTGAGTATGCCCTGCTGCAACACCAATTGTGCCTTCTGACAAAGGTGCATCTTTTTCCATATAAAAACTTGAATATCCAAATCCTTCAAGGTCTCTTGCAAGGCTTTGTGCAGATTTTTTTGTACCTGCAAGTACAACAATTTTATATCCTTGCTTAATAAGCTGTTCAACATCACTTGCAAGCACTTTATATTCGCCTGCCCAGCTTGGCAGATTATGACAAGTAATATTTACTAAATGAGATAAACTTATATCCGATATACTTCTAACAAAGTCTTCTGCAATAATTGTTGGGTTTGTTTTAGCAACATTCAAAAGATATGAAAACGGAGCATAAAAATCAGTCATTCCCTTTGCCAATACACCATCATTAAGCAAAGTTTCTATATCCTGCCCCATATGCCATAAAGTCTGTGAATAATTTTCTTTTGTGGCACTAAAATCATCAATAAATACAATTGGGTTGTCAAGATAATCAAACAATGTTGATTTAGTGTCATAGCAAATGGAAATGTACTTATCCATTGTCTGAGGCATTATATCGTTTTTAAGTGTATTTATATCTTTTTCTGTTGCTGTATCAAACTGAGAAATAGTTTTTCCGTTAAGTGTTTTTCTATAATTTTCAATTGACTGCAAAGCTGTTTGCGGAGATGTAAAAAGCACTTCTTTTACTGGAGAAATATGCACTTTTTTTATTTGTTCGGTGCGGCGTTGTGTTTCAATTTCAAAAGTGTTTATACGGTCAATCTCATCGCCCCAAAACTCTATTCTTACTGGCAATGACATATCAGGTGTGTAAAGGTCAATAATATCACCTCTTTGAGCAAACTGACCTGCACCTTCAACCATATCTCTGCGTACATATCCTGCGTTTATAAGATTTTCAACAAGTTGTTTTGGCTGAATAACTGTTGTGTCTTTTATTGTTAATGTATTCTGCAAAAACTTTTCTTTTGGCATTGTGTACATAAGTGCAGAATCCAATGTAGACACCACAATATTACATCTGTTGCTCACAAGATATCCAAGTGTCTGTATTCTTTTGTATTCATACTCTCTGGAAAAACCTTCAAGTTGTCTTAAAGTCAAATCTCTTGACGGAAAAACTTGAGATTTATCACAAAAGAAAGATATATCCTCATTAAGACGGTTTGCGTTTTTTTCATCTTTTGTAAGAACAAGCACTGTTCTGTTTGTTGTTTGTTGTATAGCAGCAATAAATGCTGCTCTTGCAGTTTGTGAAAGTCCAAATAAAGCTATCGGAGAAGTATATTCACGAATTTCATTATTTATTTTTATAAATTCCTGAGTTTTTACAATTTCTTTTAAAAGCATCTTATTCTCCTTGTGATATTATTTTCGACAAATATTGCAATATGTATAACAAGCAGTTGCCGTACAGGGCATAGTACACCCCGTACGGCTTTCTGATTTTATTATTTACTATATGCGTTCATGGCTTTTTGGATATCTCCGTTAGCCATAAGTTTTACAGCATTGTGCACATCTTCAAATCTTTCTGATAAAAGTTTCTTTTCACTATCAGTAAATTTTCCAAGCACCCAATCTGCAAGGTCGTAGTCTGGATGAGGTTTTTGTCCAACACCCATTTTTATTCTTGGAAATTCCTGTCCAATATGACTGATTATACTTTTTATGCCATTATGACCACCGGCACTGCCTTTTTGTCTTATACGCATTTTGCCAACATCAAGAGAAATATCATCATAAATTACAATGATATTTTCAGCCGGCACTTTATAAAACTTTGCAGCCTGCATAACAGCTTCGCCTGAAAGATTCATAAAAGTTTGTGGCTTTAAAAACATAATTTTTTTCCCGTCAGTTTCCCATACACCATATAAAGCAGAAAACTTTGCCTTTGTAACAGAAACATTATTTTTTTCTGCAATATAATCAAGAGTTTCAAAACCTATATTATGACGGGTATTCTGATATTTAGAACCTGGATTTCCAAGGCCTACAACTATATAATCTATATTTTGATTTGATTTAAAAAACATAACTTAGTTAAACAATGTAGAGATACTTTGGTCAGCATAAATTCTTCTGATAGCATCTGCAAATACTGTTGAAACAGTAGCTGTTGAAATTTTGTCGAGGTGTTTTTCTTTTGGAAGTTGGATTGTATCAAGAATAACAACTTCTTCCAAAGCACTGTCTTGAATTCTCTGGATTGCAGGGCCAGAAAGAACAGCGTGTGTTGCACAAGCTCTAACAGATTTTGCACCACGTTCTTTAAGAGCGTTTGCAGCATTGCAAAGTGTACCTGCTGTATCAATAATGTCATCAATGATAACAACATTTTTGTCTTTGATGTCGCCAATGATGTTCATAACTTCTGAAACATTTGCTTTTGGACGGCGTTTGTCAATAATTGCAATTGGTGCGTCAAGGTGAGCTGCAAATGTTCTTGCTCTTGTAACAGAACCAAGGTCTGGGCTAACAACAACCAAATCTTCAATAGCTTTTGCTTCAAAGATTTTTGCAAGGATTGGCATACCGATAAGGTGGTCAAGAGGAATATCGAAAAATCCTTGAATCTGTGCAGCGTGCAAGTCCATTGTAAGAACTCTGTCTGCGCCTGCTGCTGTGATAAGGTCAGCAACTAATTTTGCTGTAATTGGGTCACGAGATTTGCTTTTTCTGTCTTGTCTTGCATATCCAAAATATGGCATAACAGCTGTAATACGGCCAGCAGATGCTCTTTTAAGAGCGTCAATCATGATAAGCAATTCCATAAGATTGTTGTTTACAGGTGTGTTTGTACTTTGAACGATAAATACATCACTACCACGAACTGTTTCATGAATAGAAACAGCAATTTCACCATCGCTGAATGTGCTAACTTCACATTTACCAAGTGGTAAACCAAGTTGGTCAGCTATTGACTGTGCCAATTCTTTGCTTGCATTAGCTGCAAAAATCTTAATGTCTTTACCGTGAATATTCATTTTTTACCTCATCTTCTCTTTGTTATTTATGTTTAAAATTTTAACTTAATTAAAATATTAAATTACAAAATTATTTAGAATGTTTTTCTATATATTTATCAAGTTTTTTCTTTGCCCAACCGGTTTTATTTTCTTGTTTTGCTCTTGCAATTGCCAAATCACAATCTCCAACATCTTTTGTTATAGTTGAGCCCGCTGCTGTGTATGCTCCGTTTCCAACTTTTACTGGTGCAATAAGGTTTGTATTGCAGCCAATAAAGGCATAATCTCCAATAGTTGTTCTATTTTTGCTTTCACCGTCATAATTTACAGTTACAACACCACAGCCAAAATTAACATGTTTGCCCACATCACTATCACCTATGTAAGTAAGATGTGCTATTGATGTACCTTCACCTATTGTTGAGTTTTTAACTTCAACAAAATCACCAATCTTAACATTTTTTTCGATATGGCTGTCAGGACGCAGTTGTGTAAATGGACCTATTTTTGCACCGTCTGCAACAGTGGATTGAGCCCCTTGTGAAGAATTGAAAACAACATTATCACCCAAAGTACAATCAGTAATCATACTGTTTGGACCAATAACACAATTTTCACCAATTTTTGTGTTACCTTTCAAGATAGTTCCTGGAAGAATTTGTGTGCCTTTGCCAATTTCGACTTGTGGGTCTATAACCACACCATGACTTGTCAAAAAAACAACACCGTTTTGAATATGTTTTTCAATAATATCTAAATAAAATTTTTCCTGTTCTAATATAGACATCACTTTCATCCCTTCTGTGTTTAGTTTGTCTACACAACTACTAATTATATCATACTCTATTGTTTGATTTTTTCAAGTATTTATTTATTATTTTTCAAAAGCTTGTGTAAAATATATAAGTTAATTTTAAAAACTTTAATTTTTTTGAACCTTTTGTTATAAAATTGATTTTTATTTACAATTAGTATATTATTTAACATAACAAATATTATTGGAGGATACTAAATGGTACCATTTTTTTACAATATAAGGAATAAATTAACAAAAGCTACGGCTCTTTTTATCTTTTTTGTAATTTATTTTATAGTATTTTGGTTTATGTTTTTCACAAAAGGTATTTTTATAAATGAGCATTTTTACAAAAAAAGTGCAAACTTAAATACCATAACATACTCAGCTTTTGACTTTGGTTGCGATTTTGAGCAAATCGTTATGAAAAAGCAAATTGACAAAACTGTAATTACTGTTGATGATAAATATACTGTTACTGTTACAAATCAAAACGAAGTAATACCTTCTCAAAACACTGATATTGAGCTTAACTGGTCTGAAATTGCAAGTCAAAAAGGCGAAACCGTAAGAAAGCTTGGTCAAAGGCCATGGCCGTTAGCCATTATAGTAGCAATTATATTTTTCTTTGCAAAAAAATATAACACACAAATTTATTCATTCATATACAAAAACCACGCTGCCGGAGAAAATTATTATAAATATTTTGATATACTATTTTCAATACTGTGCGTTGCAGTGTTAATTTATCTTGTACTTCCACTATAACAAAAAGGGACGAAAATTCGTCCCTTTTATTTTTATTCTGCGTAAATTTTAAGTATGTTTTTAACAACTTCAACGCATACTTCCATATTTTCTTTTGTTGTACATTCATATTTTCCGTGGAAATTCATACCACCTGTTGCAAGGTTTGGACAAGGAAGTCCCATAAATGATAATCTTGCACCGTCTGTACCACCACGAATTGCTATGCTTTTAGGTGTAACACCTGCTTGTTCTGTTGCTTTTACTGCGTTTTCAATAAGATGGAAATGTGGCAAAATCTTTTCTTTCATATTGCGATAGCTAAGCGTTGTTTCAACATTAACCAATTCTCTGCCATATTTTTTATTGAGAAATTCTGCAATATCATAGAGCATTGTTTCTTTTTGTTTGATTTTTTCTCCGTCATGGTCACGAAGAATATAGTGCATAACTGTTTTTTCTATGCTGCCTTCTATTTCTATAAGATGGAAAAAGCCTTCAAAGTTTTCTGTGTATTCAGGTCTTTCAAATTCAGGCAACATACGGTCAAATTCAAAAGCAACTCTTTGGCTGTTTATCATCTGTCCTTTTGCACTGCCTGGATGAATTGAACGGCCTGAAATTGTTATCTGTGCAGAAACAGCATTAAAGTTTTCATACTCTATTTCGCCTGGCAAACCACCGTCAACTGTGTATGCAAAATCAGCACCAAAGCCTTTTACATCAAACAAATTTGCCCCTCTGCCAATTTCTTCATCAGGTGTAAATCCAACTGCAATTTTGCCGTGTGGGATATCATTTTTGATAATATCTTCAACTGCTTGCATAATAACAGCAATACCTGATTTATCGTCAGCGCCAAGCAAGCTTGTGCCATCTGTTGTTATAAGAGTATGACCTTTAAAGTTTTTAAGTTCTGGAAATTCGCTTACACTCAAAATATCTCCGCTGCCTGCAAGCAAAACATCTTTCCCATTATAGTTTTCTATAATCTGAGGTTTTACATCATACCCATTAAAGTCAGTTGCTGTGTCCATATGAGCAATCAAGCCTATACAGTGTTTATCTTCATATCCCTTTGTTGCAGGAAATTCTCCGTAAACATAACCGTCTTTTATACGAACATTTTCAAGTCCGATTTCTTTCATTTGTTTTGACACAAAATCAGCAACATCAAGCTGACAAGCTGTTGATGGACAAGTTTCACTGCTTTCATCAGAAGGAGATGAAATCTTTATATAGCTTAAAAATTTTTCTGTAACACTCATCGTTTAAACTCCCTTTCATTCTTTTCACTTTAAAATTTACGACTATTCTATCACAAAATGATAAATAATTCACTATTTTTATCATATTTTTTTATATACACTTTAAATATCATAAATTATGTGGTAGAATAGCACTATAATTGATTTATAATTATTTATTAAATTTTAAGCTAGATAATTCTAGGCTTTTGGAGGATATTTTATGTCAAATTCAGTTTTTACTGGTAAAACCCTGTTGATTACAGGTGGTACAGGCAGTTTTGGACACACTGTACTTAAACACTTTTTAACAACAGATATAGGAGAAATCCGTATATTCTCCCGTGACGAAAAGAAACAAGACGATATGCGTCATGAACTTCAAGTTTCTCATCCAGTTGAAAGCCAAAAAGTAAAATTTTACATTGGCGATGTTAGGGATATTAACAGTGTTAATAACGCAATGAACGGCGTTGACTTTATTTTTCACGCAGCTGCTCTTAAACAAGTTCCTTCTTGTGAATTTTTCCCTATTGAAGCTGTAAAAACAAATGTTATCGGTACAGAAAATGTTCTTACAAGTGCAATTGCCCATGGTGTAAAAAAGGTTGTTTGCCTTTCAACTGATAAAGCTGCATACCCTATCAACGCAATGGGTATTTCAAAAGCTTTGATGGAAAAAGTTATTGTTGCAAAATCAAGAACTGTTGACGGCGACAAAACAACTATCTGCTGTACACGCTATGGCAATGTTATGTGCAGTCGTGGCAGTGTTATTCCTCTTTTCCGTGACCAGATAAAACAAGGCAAACCTCTTACAATTACAAACCCTGATATGACAAGATTCCTTATGAACCTTGATGAAGCTGTTGACCTTGTTGTTTTTGCTTTTACACACGGACAACCTGGCGACCTTTTTGTTCAGAAATCACCTGCTTGTACAATTGGTGATCTTGCAAAAGCAACTCAGGAACTCTTTGGTGATACAGGCACAAAAATAATCGGCGAAAGACATGGTGAAAAATTGTACGAAACTCTCCTAACAGAAGAAGAAGCTGCAAAAGCTATTGATATGGGTGGATATTACAGAGTTCCTGCCGATAACCGTGACCTAAACTATGATAAATATTTTGTTGAAGGCAACACAGACGAAAAACTCATTCATCAATATACAAGCCATAACACAGAACGCCTTTCTGTTGAAGGTACAATTGCAAAAATGAAAACAACAGAATACATTCAAGAGGAGCTTAGTAAACTTGAAAAATAAAAAGATTTTAATTACCGGTGCAGGTGGATTTGTTGGAAAAAACCTTACAGTAACTTTGCTGCAAAAAGGATATACAAACCTCTATCTGTACGACAGAAGCAATACGCAAGAAGATTTGGAAAAATTCTGTTCTGACTGTGACTTTGTTTTTCATCTTGCAGGTGTAAACCGTCCTGTTGATAACAAAGAATTTTATACAGGAAATACAGATTTTTCAAAAACTTTGCTTGATACTCTTAAAGCAAAAAATAATAACTGTGGCATTATCGTTTCATCTTCTGTTCAAGCTTTACTTGATAATGACTACGGCAAAAGCAAAAAAATGGGAGAAGATTTGTTTTTATCCAACTCTTTCAACCCTTCATATATAGTTCGTCTTTATGGCGTTTTCGGCAAATGGAGCAAACCTAATTACAACACTGTTGTTGCAACTTTCTGCCACAATGTTGCTCACGGTCTTCCTTTGCAAATCAATGACCCTAACTATGAACTTACACTTTGTTATATTGATGATGTTGTATCAAAATTCATTGATATTTTTGAAAATCAATCAGATTATAAACAAGGTTTCTTTGAAATTGATACTTTACACAAAATAACATTAGGTCGTCTTGCTAAAACAATAGAAAGCTTTGGCAAAAATCGCGATACACTCATTATGCCTGACCTTTCCAGTCTTTTGGAACAACGCCTTTACGGCACATATTTGTCTTACCTTGATACAGATAAATTCTCATATCCTCTTAAAAAGAATGAGGACAACCGTGGTTGGCTTGCTGAATTTATTAAAAGCGAAGGCTTTGGGCAGATTTTCATTTCTACAACTAAACCTGGCATCACTCGTGGTGACCATTGGCATCATACAAAAGTTGAAAAATTCTTTGTTATCAGCGGTAAAGCAGAAATATCTTTCCGTCATATGATTACAAACGAAATTATTAGATATACTGTTGATGGCAATAATCCAACTGTTGTTGATATTCCTGTTGGATACACACACAATATCAAAAATATTGGCGATACAGAAATGATTTGTTTGTTCTGGTCTAGCCAGATTTTTGACCCTAACAATCCTGACACATACTATACAAAGGTAGATATATGAGTAAGTTAGTTATTCTTGGTTTTGGCGGATACGGAAAAACAATCGAAGATGTTGTTTTAAGTGGTAATTTATTTGATGAAGTTATTTTTTTAGATGATAAATCAAAAGATAGCAAAGTTTTTGGTCTATGTACAGACTTTAAAAAATTCATCAATGAAGATACCTTCTTTTATCCTGCTTTTGGGAATAATAACTTGAGAATAGAATGGATAAATATGCTTTTATCTGAAAAAGCACAGGTTGCAACTATAATACACCCAAAAAGCTATGTAAGCAGTGGTGCTGTTATTGAAACTGGCTGTGCAGTTCTTCCAAATGCAACAGTAAATACAACTTCTGTTTTGAAAAAGGGTTGTATTGTAAACTTTGGTGCAGTTGTTGACCACGACTGTTTTATTGAAAAAGGTGTACATTTATGCCCTAACTGCATTATAAAAGCATATAACAACATACCTCCTCTATGCAAAATTGAGGCTGGTAAAGTTGTCCTTAATAATACTTTCAAAACTGGAGAAAAGCATAATGGCTAAACTTAAACTTATGACTATCATCGGCACCAGACCGGAAATTATCCGTCTTGCTGCTGTAATCAAAAAATGTGATAAATATTTTGACCAAATTCTTGTTCATACAGGTCAAAACTATGACTACGAATTAAATCAAGTTTTCTTTGACGACCTTGGTCTTAGAGCTCCTGATTTTTATCTTGACGCAGTAGGTAAAGACCTTGGCGAAACGATAGGCAACATCATTGCAAAATCATACTCACTTATGGTTAGCGAAAAACCTGATGCTTTGCTTATTCTTGGGGATACAAACAGTTGTCTTTCTGCTATTAGTGCAAAAAGACTTCATATTCCAATTTTCCATATGGAAGCAGGCAACCGTTGTTTTGACGAATGTTTGCCGGAAGAAACAAACAGAAGAATTGTTGACCATATAGCAGATGTTAATCTTTGCTACTCTGAACACGCAAGAAGATATTTGAACAGCGAGGGTACTGCAAAAGAAAGAACTTATGTTACAGGAAGCCCTATGGCAGAAGTTCTTCACGAAAATCTTGAACAAATCAAATCTTCCGATATTCTCTCTCGCCTTGGACTTGAAAAAGGAAAATACATTCTTCTTTCAGCTCACAGAGAAGAAAACATTGATACAGAAGAAAACTTCTTCAACCTTATGAATGCCGTTAACGCAATGGCTGAAAAATACGATATGCCTATTTTGTATTCATGTCATCCAAGAAGTGCAAAATTTATAAAAGAAAGAAATTTTGTTTTCGATAAACGAGTTATTCAAAACAAACCTCTTGGTTTCCACGATTATAATAATTTACAGATGAACGCATTTGCAGTTGTTTCTGACAGTGGTACATTACCAGAGGAAAGCAGTTTCTTCCTTTCAGTTGATAATCCTTTCCCTGCTGTTTGCATTAGAACTTCAACAGAAAGACCAGAGGCTCTTGATAAAGGCAACTTTATCCTTGCAGGTATTACAACACAGCAGGTTTTGCAGGCTGTTGATACAGCAGTTGAAATGAACAAAAACCTTGACTTTGGTATTCCTGTACCAAATTACACAGACGAAAATGTTTCAACAAAAGTTGTAAAAATTATCCAAAGTTACACTGGCGTTGTAAACAAAATGGTTTGGAGAAAATACTAATTAAAAATTAAAGCTGTGGTTTTTACAGCCACAGCTTTAAATATGTTTTAAAAAATTTTATTTAAGGTATAGATTTTGAAAAAGAAAATTTTAATTATAAGCCAACATTTTTGGCCGGAAAATTTTAGAATAAGCGATATAGCCTCAGGCTTTGCAGAAAATGATATAGAAGTTGACGTTATTTGTGGTATTCCAAACTATCCAAACGGAATTATACCTGACGGATACGGATATTTCAAAAACAAAAAACAGAATTATAACAATGTAAATATTTACAGAAGCTGGGAAATAACAAGAAAAGGCAATTCTTCTATAAGAATTTTCTTAAACTATGTTTCATTTCCTTTTTTTGCAACATTCAAAACTATTGGGTTTATGCACAAGAAATATGACGCTGTCTTCTGCTATGAGACAAGTCCGGTGTATATGATTTTTCCTGCTATTTTCTATTCAAAAATCAAAAAAATACCTTTAACTACTTATGTGTTGGATTTATGGCCGGAAAATTTTTATTCGGTTGTTAATATACAAAATCCTTTACTTAGAAAAATATGCCAGTCCACAAGTCATTGGCACTACAAAAAAAGCGATAAACTCATTGCTATGAGCCCATCACTTAAAGAAAAACTTATAAGTATTACAAATAAAAGCAGTGATAAAGTTGCAGTTATTCCACAATACTGCGAAAGTTTTTATGAACAGGAAATTGTTGATGAAAACCTAACTGAAAAATACAAAAACTATTTTAAAATTGTGTATGCAGGCAACATAAGCCCTGCACAAAACCTTGAAGTTGCTGTCAATAGTGCTGTTCTTTTAAAAAAAGATGGCATAAAAGATATAAAATTTATTATCGTTGGCGACGGTATGTCAAAAAATCACATAGAA
Organism: Oscillospiraceae bacterium; assembly: GCA_020024155.1. Taxonomy (GTDB): domain Bacteria; phylum Bacillota; class Clostridia; order Oscillospirales; family Ruminococcaceae; genus RGIG3102. Next base: position 55,139 of record JAHHUE010000003.1, read on the forward strand.
AATTATGTAAAAGAAAAAGATGTAACAGAGTATTTTGATTTTCTTGGTTCAAAACCTGTTACAGATATGCCAATATATCACACCCTTGCAGACTGCTTGTTTGCACCTTTGGCAAAAAGCGACCTTATAGGTCTTACTATTCCGGCAAAAGTTACAAGCTATATGGCTGGCAGAAAGCCGGTTATCACCTGTATTGACGGAGAAGGCAGCTTTGTTATTGAAAAAGCTAATTCCGGTCTCACTGGTGAAAGTGGAAACAGTTTTCAGCTTTATGAAAACATTAAAACTTTGTATAATATGCCAATTTCTGAAAGAGTTAAACTTGGAGAAAACGGATTTACATATCACCTTGAACATCACGAACGCAACAAGGTATTAAAACAACTTATAGATTTTATTTTTAATTAACGGAGGCCAGGCTATTGAAAACTTTGGTTATCATTCCTTGCTATAATGAAGAAGACAGTATTGTAAATGTTATAGAAAACTTAAAGAAAAACAAACCTGATGTAGATTATCTTATTGTTAATGACTGCTCAACAGACTCCACAGAAAAAATACTAAAAGAAAATAATTTTAACTATATAAATAATCCAATAAATCTTGGTATTGGTGGTGGTGTACAAGCAGGCTATCTTTATGCAAAAGAATTTGGATACGATATTGCTGTTCAAATGGATGGTGATGGTCAGCACGACCCAAAATATCTTTCCAAAATTATACAGCCTATAATAGATAAAGAAGCTGATATGGTTATAGGTTCTCGCTTTATAGAAAAAGAAGGATTTCAAAGCTCATTTATGAGAAGATTTGGCATCAATATTATTTCAGCTTTTATTTTTTTGCTTACTGGAAAAAAAATAAAAGATACTACAAGTGGTTTTCGTGCTTGCAACAGAAACCTTATTGAATTCTTTTCAAAAAACTATGCAGACGATTATCCAGAACCAGAGGCTATTATTTCCTGCATAGTTAACGGATTCTCGGTAAAAGAAGTTGCAGTTATTATGGAAGAACGACAAGGTGGCGTTTCTTCTATAAAAAGCCTTAAAAGTGCTTACTATATGATTAAAGTTTGCATTTCTCTTATAATAACAAGAATTTCATCAACAAAAATAAAAGGAGGTAATTAAGTTATGAAACCTATGGAATTAGTCCTTAGACTTGGTCTTATATTTGGGTCTTTCGCCTTTCTTTTATTTATAATATACCTTATGAAAAAAGGTAAGCTGGAAGTTAAATATTCTATTATATGGCTTGCTTTTAGTGCTGTTATGATTATTTTTTCTTGTTTTCCATATATAGTTCTTGTATTAAGTGATATAACAAGAATTATAAATCCTGTAAACTTTATATTTTTTACTCAAATTATTTTTATATTGCTAATTTTGTTATCTGTATCTGCTGTTATTTCCGGATTTAGTAAAAAGATAAAACAACTTGCACAAGAAAACGCGATTCTTGAAAATCGTGTTAGAGAACTTGAAAAATCAATGAATAAGTAAATCGTTTTATATATGGGGTGTCATGTTATTTAATTCTTTACATTTTTTAATTTTTTTTCCAATTGTTACATTAGTATATTTTATAATTCCACAAAAAATAAAAAACTTATGGTTGCTTGTGGTCAGCTATTATTTCTATATGTGCTGGCAACCTACATACGCATCACTTATACTTTTTAGCACTGCTTCCACATATTTATGCTCAATAGCTATCTCAAAAGCCAAAACTCACACTACGAAAAAAATTAGCCTTGGAGTAAGTATAGGTATAAATGTTTTAATTTTATTTTTATTCAAATATTATAATTTCTTTACCGAAAACATTGTTGCTCTTTTTGATAATTTTGGTGTACAGCTTTCTATGCCAACTTTCAGTTTGTTGTTACCTGTTGGTATATCATTTTACACTTTTCAAGCTCTTGGATATGCAATAGATGTATATCTTGGCACAATAGAAAGAGAGGAAAGCTTTTTAACATATGCATTGTTTGTTTCTTTCTTTCCACAACTTGTTGCAGGACCTATTGAAAGAAGTAAAAATCTTTTACCACAGTTTCATCAAACACATACATTTGACTATACCCGTGCAAAAAAAGGGCTTGTGCTTATGGCTTGGGGATTTTTCAAGAAAATGGTTATCGCTGATGGTCTTGCAACTTTTGTAACTGTTGTTTATTCTGCACCTAATAATTATGGTGGTGTACAAATGATTATTGCAACTGTTATGTTTTCATTTCAAGTATACTGTGATTTCTCCGGATATTCTGACATTGCCAGAGGTTGTGCCTCTGTTTTAGGCTTTGACCTTATGAGAAACTTTGACAAACCTTATTTATCAACATCATTCAAAATGTTTTGGAGCAGATGGCATATATCGCTTTCATCTTGGTTTCAAGACTATATATTTACACCCTTTGTATGGACAAATCCTCTTAGACGATTTGGCATTACAAATCCACCTGTCCTTGCAGGTGTATGGCTTGTATTTCTTGTTAGCGGACTTTGGCACGGTGCAAGTTGGACCTTTGTTATATGGGGGCTTTTACACGCAGTATATCGCACAGTTGAAGAACTTATGCACAGGTATTACAAAAAGCCTGATAAACACCCTAAACCACTTAAATATTGGAGCAAGGTTATATGGGTTTTCAGTTTAGTATCATTTAGTTATATTTTTTTTAGAGCAAACACTCTTTCTGATGCTATGTATATAATAACTCATTTATTTAGTGATATTGAACTTTTATTTACTAATGGATTTTTTATAAGTCAATTAAAGAGTATGCTGTTCTTTGATAAAAACGGCATTCCTCTTGTTCTTTGCACTTTATTTATGATTATTCTTGAAATATGGGAAGGCAAAAAAGAGCTGACAGAAAAAATCAGTGAGCAAAAAGCTCCTGTTCGTTGGATATTCTACTATGCTGTCATTTTATTGATTTTATTCTATGGTAATTTTGGCAAAAGTCCATTTGTTTACTTTGATTTTTAACAGGAGGGTTTATGAAAAGTTTTAAAGATTTTTTAAAAATTTCTGTAAAGCTTTTGCTTTTTGCACCAATACTTGCATTTATGGTATATTGCAACTATCACATTGACCCTTCCGGTTTATTTTTTGGCAAAGGCTTTGAGCGAATAGCCAGTGAATATATGCTCGATGGCAAGTACATTTCTGGTTACGAAAGACTTGATGGCAGAAAACTTAATGAAGTTTATGCTATGAATGTGCCTTATGCACCACAAGTTCTTATAAATGGCAGTAGCAGAAGTATGACAATAACTGCTGATATGATATGTCCAAATAAAACATTTTATAATGCGTCAAATGTTGGTGGCGACAGATATGACTTTTTTACATCATATTATATTTTTGCAAAACAAGGTAAAGAGCCTGAAACAATAGTTCTTTCCCTTGATTCTTGGTTGTTTAATCCAAGTGAAGAAGCAATTGACCACAGAAGTAATAAGCAATTGTATTATGATTTTTTAAATCAAGAGTTGGGTCTTACTGAATATACCTCAGTGCCTGAAAATAAAGAAGTAAAGTATAAAGCTTTATTCTCTCCAAGTTATTTTCAATCTGCAATAAGGTATTATAAGAGAGATACTTCTCAGGATATTATGCCTGAAATTGTGGAAGGTGATGTGCATAACAGTACATCAACTGTAAAATGTCCTGACGGTTCAATTATCTACGATGCTGCTTTTATGAACAGTACCAAAGACCAAATAGATTTTGCTCTTTTTTCTGCAACTTTACCTCATCAGCCTCTCTTAAATATGTGTGATTTTACTCAATTAGACCAAGAATTTACAAATCAGCTTGAACTATTTATTGAATATCTACAAGCCAAAGGCATAAATGTAGTGCTGTATCTTCCTCCTTATCAAGAATTTTTTTACAGTATGCTTGTTGAAAGAAAAGATGAACACCCAGGTTTTTTTGAAGTTGAAGATTATTGTCATCAACTTGCTGAAAAATATAATATCCCTATTTATGGGTCTTATGATTCTGCAAATCTTGATTTAGGCTATGATGATTTTCTTGATGCATTTCATATGAGACCAAATTCAATATATAAGATACTTCCGGTAATTGCATAAACTATTTTTTAGGTATATTATAGTAACAATAAATTAAATTTAATAAAAGAGGTTTTATTATGCCACAGATTATAGTAAAAGGTATTACAGAAGAACAATGTGCAGAATTAAGCGTTAAATCAGCTCCGGAACTTGCAAAAATTTGCAATTGTCCTAGTGACTGGTTTACATTTGACCTTGTTCGTTCAAGATTTTTTGATGAAAACGGTAGACTTGCACCATATCCTGTTGTACAGGTATGGTGGTTTGAACGCCCAATGGAAATTCAGGATAAAGTTGCAAAATTCTTGCACAAACAATTTGAACATATGGGCTTTCATTGTGACCAAATCAGTTTTCATATATTTGAAAACGACCGTTATTACGAAAATGGCGAAAAATGTTAAATTGCTCAAAAGACAGAATTTTTAATAAGTTCTGTCTTTTTTGTTGCTCAAAAATATAAAAGCAACACTAATATTTTTAAATTTTTATAATATTTTATACTGTTATCAATTTGAATACTGCAACTGTTCCATCATCAACACTTTTGCAATTATCAAGTATATAATCAGATATTTCATTTGCTGTATGGTCTGTTCCCATAAGTTTAAGTTTTGGAATAATTCCGTTGTGCAAATCAATTCCATCAGATAATATAGCAACCATATCGCCATTATTCAATACAAAATCGTGCTCTGATATTTTTACATCTTTAAGTATTCCAACTGGCAGGCTATCGTTATATATTTCCAAAGTATTACTATCTGTAATAACTAGGCTTGATGCTCCTCCCGCTTTATATATATTGCTTTTACCGTTGTTTAAATTGACTCTAAGTATATCCAATGATACACAAGATTGCCCTGTGCCTTTTAAGTTAAGTGCAATATTAACTATCTCTAAGGCTGTGTTAATCTCTACCTGAGCAGATAAAAGACTTTCCATCATAGTTATTGCAGTTTTGCTTTCTGCTGCTGCAAAAGTGCCTGTTCCCATTCCGTCTGCAAGTATTATATATGTATACTCATCTGTATTTATAATTTTACAGCTGTCCCCACAAACAGAGTATCTGCTTGTATTTTTAACTCCAATTTCTCCAATAAACATTGGTATCTGACAAAATGTATATACAATGTTTTCTTCGTCCTGCTCTCTTGTTGGAATATTAAATTTTGCCCCATAAAGCAATTCTAGTTTTGTTTTTAATTTATATACTTCTCCTTCTTCAAAATAATCATTTACATTTATTACACACTTATTACTATTCTGATAACATATACAGTAATTTACATTCTTACCCATATTTTTTAAATAATCATTTATTTCGTGGGTAATTGACATATTTGCAATGCCGTTCTTATTGCTTTGATATGTTATCTCCTTTAAGCTTTGTGCCATAACAAGAAATTGATTTTGCAATATCTTTTGATTGTGCATTGCTGCTGAGTGTACAAGCTTTTGTGTAGTCATAAGTCTGTCAGTATTTATAAAGCTTTTTTCTAGTTTATCTATATTGTCACAGATAGAATAAAATCTACTGTCAAATGATGGCTGAATATGCTTTTGCAATGCTTTTGTATAATTTGTAAATTGTTTTTGAGTGTAGCTATAATTTTCTTGCCAGCAATATGTGCTATTTTTGCACTTTCTACATATCTCATTACTTACTATATTCTCAACTTCTTGTGGAATTTCATCTCTTGTCAGCAAGTTTGAAATATCTATGACAGTATGTCCAATAAACCTATAACACCTATTAAGTTTATCAAGTTTATTCATAAGACTTAGGTAATCCCCTTCTCCCACTGAATCAGAAGTTGATTGTATATTTTGATTATTTTCAATAATTCTACTTTTATCAACAACAATACAAATTGCCAAGCTTATGGCAGTTGTTGTGAGAAAAACAAAGCTATTAAATTTTATTATAAATGCAAGTGATACACATAAAGATAAAACGCAAAGAACAATATATTTTTTTATATCTTTATATGTAAAAGCAACTGCTCCTATGTAAATTATAAAAAATCCTGAAAACAGATAAGAAAAGTTATTGCTTTGTGACAATGATAAAAATAAGCATATAGCACTTGTCATAGAAATTGTAACATTTCCTTTTTCTTCATATAAAATTGAAGCAGCAAGTAAAAAGCACACAGACGGTATTATTCCGTTTATTTTTATTCCTTCCAGTGCAACAGCCGTAACAAGCAATACTGACGAAACATCAAATATTTCTGATGGTTCTATACAATAATTATTTTTTTTAAGAATTTTTAATCCATCTTTCATACATTGTGGTAAAACAATAAGCGATATTGTTTCCATTATAAACATAAACCAAAATGTACTTTCAAATCCAAATGATAAAAGATATATTTTGCTCACTGCAAATGTAAATGACGCAGCATATACCGGCTTTATTTTTCCCCCACTATTCTCAATAATATAGTCAGAAATAACATATATAAATATAAAAGCGATATATGGTATGTAAAAAGCAGTTTTTATAACTGTGGTTGAAAAATATATAATAGAAATAGCACTGCACAAATACATATTTATTTTTGATTTACACATCTGCAAAAATAAAAGTGCAATAAAACTTGTGGAGTAATCATTAAATGACGAAAACAATGCAATTGTGCAAAGTAATACTTCTCCTTTGTCCCGTATGTTAATTTTTGATAATATATCTGTTTTTTTCTTAGAAACAGAATATATATTTTTAGATAATCCTGTCTTTGTCATAATTGTTAATTTCCTTGCATATAATATTTATTTGTCTGTGATTATAAAACCATTGCAAAGAGAAAGCTGTCGAAGAATAATATTCGACAGCTTGTATTTTTATTTTATTTATTTGTATATTTTTTGTGTGATGAATAAGAATATAGTATACTTCCAAATACATCAATAATAATTATAGCAATTATTGCTTTTATGTTGAACTGTGATGGAAGAATAAATGTTAAAATCAACATTATTATACCAGATATAACCCATAAAATTCCGGTAAAACGATGTGTATCATTCCAAACATCCTCGTTATTTAAAGTCCATGGTGTTTTTATTCCAAATGTATAATTTTGCTTGCATTTTGGCAAATAATTACCAATTACTATAAATGTCAATGGCAAAAGTATTGACATTAACAAATTCATATTTACACCAGTTGGTTCAAGTGCTGCTTTCATAGAAACTTCTATCATACAAGCAAGCAAAAGAATTATAACCAATTTTATAATACTATATGATGTGCTAAATCTCTTATAATTCTCTTTTTTAGGGTCAATTTTTGGTACTATATACATTGAAATATATATGCCCCAGTTTACAATATGTAAAACCCAAAGCATCCATTTTTGTGACCATCCATCAATTTCTCCGGAAAAATTCCAGTGTGTAGGAATTATATCCGGCAGCATAGGAAACATCATTATTGTATGTATCAAGCTTAAAAGCAATGCAATAAAAATTGCTATCTCTATCTTATTTTTCTTCATCGTCTTTCTCCTTTATAAACCCAGAAATCCATGTAAGTATATCTTCCATAACAGAAGTATTTATCTCATAGTAAATAAATGTTCCTTTTTTATTATCCTGAACCAAATCTGCTTTTTTGAGTATGTTTAAATGGTGCGACAATGTTGCACCTGTCATTTCAAAATTTTCTCCTATTTCTCCAACAGACATTGGGCCTTTCTTCAAAAGTTCTAAAATTTTTCGCCTTGTTGGGTCAGACAAAGCTTTCAATGTACCTTGAAGCATTTTCTACTCCCCTTTCTATTTAGAAGTTTATCTAAATATAAAATATCATGTATTTAGATAATTGTCAATATATATTTTGATAAATATCTAAATATATGATATATAATTTATCGCAAAAAAAAAGACACCGAAATTGGTGTCTTTTTTAACTAATAATTATTCTTCGTCTTCGTTATTTTCTACTTCACAGTCACATGCTTCTATGCCATCAAAGTCAACTTCAAAGCTTGTACCACAGTTTGGACATGCACAATCTGGGCTGAAAAGCATATCTTCGTCCATGCAAACTACTTCGCCACATTTTGGGCAAGTAATTTCATAGATGTCGCCATCATAAACTTCTTCTTCGTGCTCTTCATGGTGATGGTGATGATGTCCACAACCACAACCGCAGTCGTCTTCATAGTCTTCCCAATCTTCGTATTCGTCTTCATCTTCGTCTTCGTCGTCTTCTTCCCACAAAGCGTCTTCTACGTCTGTAAGGTCTTCGTCGATAGCATCAAGTTCTTCAAAAACTTGATCCATATCGTTTTCAAGCCCACTAACTGACTGTGCCATTTCTTCTACAACATCAATCAAAGAGAGCAAAACTTTGCCTTCTTTTGTGTTAGAATCAATGTTAAGGCCTTCACACAAGCCTTTGATGTATGCCATTCTTTCTGTAAGAGTCATAATAATAATCCTCCCTAAATAAATTACAAATTATGCGCGTTCCATATATTCGCCTGTTCTTGTGTCGATACGAATCAATTCGCCTTCATCAATGAACAATGGAACTCTAATTTCAGCACCTGTTTCAAGTGTTGCTGGTTTGAGTGTGTTTGTAGCTGTGTTACCTTTAAAGCCTGGGTCTGTCTGTGTAACTTTAAGAACTACAAAGTTTGGTGGTTCAATACCGAAAATGTTTCCTTTGTAAGAAAGGATTTTAACTATTTCGTTTTCTTTAACAAATTTGAAAGCGTCGCTAAGAGCTCTTGCGTTTACAGGGATTTGGTCATATGTTTCCATATCCATAAAGTAGCAAAGGTCTCCTTCTTCATAGAGGAACTGCATTTCTCTTCTGTCAACAAAAGCAGTTGGGAATTTATCAGTTGGGTTGTAAGTTCTTTCAACAACACTACCTGTTATAACATTTCTAACTTTTGTTCTAACAAAAGCAGCACCTTTACCTGGTTTAACATGTTGGAATTCAACAATTTGCATAACGTTGCCATCTTGTTCAAATGTTACGCCATTGCGAAAATCGCCAGCAGAAATCATAAATACCTCCAAAGTTTTTACACTTATAATCTTTTAAATTTAATATATGATATATTATACCCTTATAATTTTACCTTATGTTCTATAATTTTTCAATAGTAAATACAAATAAAATACCAAAAATAAGGGATAAATTATAAAATAATAAGTTCTTTTGGGCTTTTTGCAACATTGATGTGACCTGTCTTTGTTACATAGATAGTATCTTCAATTCTTACACCAAATTTTTCAGGAAGATATATACCTGGCTCAACAGTCATAACCATACCTTCTTTAACAACTTCTTTTACAGTTGCTGCAAAACCTGGTTTTTCGTGAATTTCAATACCAACAGAATGGCCAAGGCTGTGTCCAAATCTACCTTCATAACCATTTTGATAGATATAATCTCTTGCAACTTTATCAACATCGCAACAAATAACGCCTTCTTTTATCATATCCAAAGCTTTAAGCTGTGCTGTAAGAACAGTGTCATAAACATGTTTCATTTCGTCAGTAACACTGCCAATTGCAACTGTTCTTGTCATATCTGTACAATATCCACCAAATTTTGAGCCAAAGTCCATTGTTACAAAATCGCCTTTTTCGATGATTTTATCACTTGGAACACCATGTGGCAAACTTGAATTTTTACCACTTACAAGAATTGTATTAAATGCAAGTTCTTCTGCACCTTCTTGTTTCATAAAGTATTCAAGTTCAACAGCCATATCTCTTTCTTTTTTACCAGGGGCAAGAATTTCGCAAATACGCTTAAAGCCTGCGTCTGTATATTTCTGAGCTGTTTGAATATATTCCAATTCTTTCTTTGTTTTAATTGCACGCAATGCTTCTATTTCTTTTGTTAGTGGAGAATCAAGACAGATTTTTACATTATCTAATGCTTTTTGGAATGCATTATATGAACCAAGTGAAAGACTATCTTCCATCCAAACTGTTTTTACATTATGTTTTGTAAGAATTTCTTTAACCTGTTCATACAATTTTCCCTGCAAAATTACTTCTGCATTTTTTACAGTTCTCTGTGCAAGTTCTATATATCTAAAATCGATGATAAAGTATGCTTTATCTTTAAGTATAACAAGTGTACCTGCTGATGAACGCATACCTAAAAAATAATATCTGTTTACATCACTTGTAATAATTGCTGCTTCAAATTCATCTGGCAATGCTTGTACCAATCTTTGAATTCTGTTTTCCATGGCTTTTACTCCTTTTACTTATGTATTAAATTTTTATAATAACTCTTCATTGTAAGAGCGTCTATACCTTGTGTTCCAGCAGATTCACATATAATTGTTGGAGAAAGATTTTTTCTTGCAATAATCTCCATGAGTGGCTCAAAGTCTGGGCCATATACATTATCTTCAAATGTTAAATGCTTTTTCTCTCCACCGTTTGTGTATTCAATTTTTGAAAAATGAGAATGAAAAACTTTTGTACGGTCTACACCGATATTATCTTCCATTATATTTATTATTTTTTCATATTCCTGTATAGATTTTATCCAACCCAAATCTCTTGCGTTAAGATGTCCAAAATCTATGCATGGTATAATTCTTTCATCAACTTTACAAAGTGCCATAACTTCATCCAAAGAGCCAAGCTGATTAACTTTGCCCATTGTTTCCGGACAAACTGTTATATCTCCAAGACTGTTTTCATCAAGAGCATTCATAATAAGCCTCATTGTATCAACTGCCTTGCTGAGAGCTTCTTCTCTTGAAATTTTCGCACATGAACCGGAGTGAAATATAACTCTTTGTCCACCCATTGCTTTAATTGCTTTTGCACTATCCAAAATATAGCCAATGCTGTTAAGTCTTTTTTCTTCCTCTACACTGGACATCGATATAAAGTATGGTGCGTGTAAAGACAATGCAATATTATATTTTTGAGCCTGTGCTCCAAAAGCAATGGCTGATTCCTCTTTTATTTTAACGCCTCTGCCACATTGATATTCAAAGGCATCAAGACCTATTTTTGACAAATATTCTGGGACTTGAATTGTCTTTTTATATCCTTGTGCAGAAAAATTATCATCTGTTCCTGCTGGTCCAAATTTTATCATCTATAAAAATTCTCCGTTTTCTTCTAAGTATCTGTCTATATATTTTTTCTCAAATTTTCTTTTCATATCATAACCAAAGCCCTCTTCTTCAAAAATAGGCAAAACCATTGCCACTTTAAGACCTATTATATGACCACCAAGAACATCTGTGAAACATTGGTCACCAACAACCAAAGTTTTGTGTAAATCTGCTTTTAATTTTGATTTTGCTTTTAAAAAGCCATATGGTGTTGGCTTAGCACTAAAACAAACAAAATCAAGATTTATAATTTTTGCAAAAGGTTCAACTCTTTTTGCAAAATTATTGGATGTTATTATAACTTTGATACCATTGTTTTGAATAATATCCAGCCACTCAACAACGCCTTCTGCTGGCTCCATACTGCCGTGTCGTGCTAATGTATTATCCACATCAAGAAAAAGATATTCAAAATTGTTTTCCCTTAAAAATTCCAAAGTTATATTGGTGGTTTTTTCAAAAATATAATCCGGCATATAACCTTTAAATCTCATAAATATAATATCCCTTTCTCCTTAATTTCTTAAAGTATTCCATTTTTAAGTATAGCATAATAATCTACTTTTAACAATAAATTATATATATCAAAATATTTAGATTTATTCTTACTTTATTTACAAATTATTCCTTTATAATGTATATGCGCTTATGATATAATTTTGTGTATTGATTTATGTTAAAAGGAGGGTTTTTCTTGAAAAGCATAAATAAAAAAAATTATGTACTGATATTTTTTACTGTATTATTTAGAATTGTTTTTACATTTGCAGTTATTGCATCTATTCTATTTATATTTTCCAATTCAGCTGAAATCGCACAGGTTTCTGGACAAAAAAGTTCTATTGTAACATCTTATGTAAACGAGATGCTTTCTCATTCTCCAAAACCTATTAAGCTCACACAATTTCAAGTAAGAAAACTTGCACATATAACAGAATTCTGTGTACTTGGCTTTTTCCTTGTTCTTTGTCTTAGAGCTTATACAAAAAGGCTTATCGCTTTTTGTGCATGGCCTTTACTTATGGGTTTGTGTATTGCTGTTGCAGATGAGTTTATACAAAGTTTTGTGCCTGGGCGTTCAAGCCAAGTTGTTGATATTTTTATTGATTTTATCGGTGTTTCTGCTGGCACTTGTTCAGCAATATTTCTTTTGTTGATTTTAAGATTTATCTTTTGGGTTTTCTTTGGCCATCGCAGAAGAAAAAAAGTCAAAGCATATTATGAAAACTATGAAGAAGATGATGAATAAAGTAAATCTCCTATGGTAATAAGTACCGTAGGAGATTTTTATTATTATTCAACTTCTTTGATAATGCTAGTTTGAGCCATGCTGTTTTTTGGCATAACAGCGTTAAAAATATAGCTTAATACAATCATTACAACTGCAACTATAACCCATCCAAATCCAAGTTTATAAAGTGGCAATGAATGGAACAATGTAGTTAATGGTCCAAAGGAAATGCCAAGACCATCAATTGCAAAAATAACACTTATAACAGCTGTTCCGATAATTGTAAATGAGTAGATGTATTTGTTATTGTTGATGTATTTATCCAAAAGGCCAAGAATGATAAGCATAATTGACACAGGATAAATTGCATTAAGAACTGGAACAGAAAGGCTAAGTATTGTTGTAAGACCTTGATTGCAAACAATAAATGAGAAAATTGTTATACCAAAAACAAACTTTCTGTAAGCAATTTTTGGAAACAGTGTTGAAAAATATTGTGAAATTGATGTTATAAGACCAACACAAGTTGTAAGACAAGCAAGTGTAAATATTGATGCCAACAAGATAGCACCTGTGTTGCCAAACAACTGTTGAACGATACATCTAAGTGTCCATGCACCATTTTCCTGTATAGGATAAACACCACTTGATTGCATACCCATAAATGTAAGCATAAGATAAACTAATGTTAAAATTGTACCTGCAACAATACCTGCTACAATAGTGTGTTTAATTACGCTTTTGTTCTCTTTAACACCAAAAGAACGCAAAGTTGTTGCGATAACAAGACCAAAGTTTAAAGCTGCGATTGTATCCATTGTTTGATAACCTTCGAAGAAACCTTTAAGAAATGCGTCTGATTGATATGCTATTTGTGGAGCAACTACGCTTGTTCTACCTTTAAGCATAAAGCTTATAAATAAAAATACTATAAGTGTAAGCAAACTTGGTGTAAGAAATTTTCCTATTCTTTCTACAAGTTTATTTGGAGTAAGTGCAAGCCATAATGCAATAGCAAAGAATACCATTGAATACAAAAGCATAAACAATGTGAAAGATGAGTTTTCTGGCAAATATGGTGCAACAGCCATTTCAAAAGGAACACTTGCTGCTCTTGGAATACCAAGGCCCGGACCTATTGAAAGGTAAATAAGCATTGTAAAGACAATAGCAAATTTTTTATTTACTCTTGCTGCAAGTTTATCTAATCCGTCTGACTGAGCAATAACAATTACACCCAACACCGGTAAAATAACTGCTGTAATCAAAAAGCCCAGTATGGCTGGAATAGTATTTTGTGCTGCGTTCTGACCTAAAAATGGTGGAAAAATCAAGTTCCCAGCTCCAAAAAACAAACTAAACAACATAAAACTGACAAGAAGCATTTTTCTCTTTCCCAAATTCATATTAGATTCCCCTCTCTACAATACTTTAATAAAGAAT
>JAHHUE010000030.1 GCA_020024155.1 Oscillospiraceae bacterium
CATTTAGGATATAAAAATTTATTATATATATTGAATTTTAAATTATACTAAATAAGATAAATTGGTTAATTTATACTGTTTTCTAAAAAAAATCATCAATGAGTTTTGTATAAATAAACTAAATTGTAAATCTTAAATATAGTTAAGTGTACAAAAAATGTTTATATTGTAAAAAAAGCTTGTCTAATTGACTTATAAAAGTTATAATATGTACAGTTAATGTCATCATGAAAATAATTGATGGATTTTAAACAACCAATAAATTATTTCAATAATTGTTTTTTTGCATAATTTTGCATTAAATAATTTCTTTACATGGTGCATTTATCGTAATAGAAAATTACGGTTTAGCAATAAAACATAAAAAGAAAGGATACTCCAGAAAAATGAAAAAGTTTTTATCACTTTTACTTGCTGGTGCATTGGCATTTAGCCTTGTAGCATGTGGTGGTGACGGTAATTCAACACCAAACCAAGGCGGTGACAAACCAGCATCAACAGCAAAATCACCTGATAACGATATCGTTATTGCAGGTCAAGCTGATGCTACAAACTTGGACCCACACGTTGGTAGTAACGGCGACACAAACATGGTTCTCGATGTAATGTATGAAACATTAATATCATTCGACGAACACACAAATGTTGTTCCAGCTCTTGCAAAATCATGGTCAGTTTCTGAAGATGGTAGAGCATACACATTTGTTCTTGAAGAAGGTGTTAAATTCCATGACGGTGAACCATTTAACGCAGAAGCAGTTAGAGCTGTTTACGATCGTGGTCTCAGAGATGACAGCTTGACAATCAAAAGAACAATTGGTACAAAAGAAAAACCAATTTGGGAAGATGTTGTAGTTGATAGCGAATATCAAGTTACAATCAAATTGGTTGAACCAAACAACACATTTATCAACAAAATCACACAGTTGAGAATGGCTTCTCCAAAAGCAATGAAAAGAGAAGATGCAACAGATTACTTTGCAAAAAATTCTGCTGGTACAGGTCCATTTATCCTCTCAGAAAGAGTTGACGGTGCTTACACAAAAACAGTTCGCAACGAAAACTACTGGAGAGAAGGCTCAACAGTTGATAGCCTTAAATTCGTTGTAGTTCCAGAAGATGCTTCTAGAATCGCAATGCTCAAAACAGGTGAAGCTGATATTATCACACCAGTTCCAGTTATGGACGTTAATCAGCTCAAAGATTCACCAGATATCAAAATCCTTGAATCACCAGCTACAGTTTACAGATATTGTACACTTAACGGTGACTACACACTTAAAGATGGTAGAAAACCATTTGCTGACAAAAGAGTTCGTCAAGCTATGAACTACGCATTTGACAGTGAAGCATACGCACAGGTTGTTTTCAACGGTTTTGCAAAAGAACCAACATCTATTTTCTCTGATTCTATATACTACTACCATGAAATGACACCATACAAAAAAGACCTTGAAAAAGCAAAAGCTTTGATGAAAGAAGCAGGTTTTGAAGATGGTTTCCCAGTAGAAGTTATTGTTGATAACACAACAGTTGAACAGAGAGGTGCTGAATTCTTAAAACAACAACTTTCTGAAATCAATATCGATGTTAAATTGTTACCAAACGAATCTACAGCAAACGCAGAACTTACATCTGCTCCACGTAAAGAAACAAAAGTTCAAATGTGGTACGTAAACTGGTCATCTGGTTCTTATGAAGCTGATGGTTCTATGAGAAGTATCCTCCATGGTACTAAATTCCCACCAAATGGTTACAATACAGCATTTTGGCATAATGAAGAATTTGATAGGCTTCTTGATGATGCATTGTTGATGTCTGATACAGAAGAAATCGCAAAAGCATATACAAGAGCACAGGAAATCGCTTGGGAAGAATGCCCTTGGATTTTCTTGGGCAACGACAGTAATGTTCAAGCTATGAAAACATATGTAACAGGTTTGCAGTACAAACCAGGCGGTGTAATGGTATTCAGAACAATCGGTCTTGACCATTAATTAATTGATTTGAAAACTATTCACTAACTTTAGTAAAAAATAAGTATAAGGAGTAGTACGATTACTACTCCTTTTCTTATAGCGGAGGTATTTTAATGGGTCGTTATTTTGTAAAACGTATATTGGAAACAATTCCATTGATGCTCATTATTTCCATTTTTGTTTTCATGTTTATTCATCTTTTGCCTGGTGACCCTGCAAAAACACTTGCTGGTGTTGAGGCAACAAATGAAGAAGTAGAAGCAATTAGAGAAGAATTTGGGCTCAATAAACCACTTTTGGTACAGTATTTTGACTATATGAAAGGCCTTTTGACAGGTAATATGGGCCGTAGTCTTAAATCAAACTATGATGTTGGAGAGTTGATTTACTCTCGTTTTCAGTTCACAATTAAGTTGGTGCTTGCAGGTGTACTCTGGGCTCCAGCGTTGGGTATTTTCTTAGGTGTAATGTGTGCTATTAAGCGTGGTAAACCATTTGATATGATTGGTATGCTTATAGCAATCACAGGTCTTTCAGCACCAGGTTTCTGGGTAGGTCTTATGCTTGTTCAGATACTTGCTGTTTCTTTGGGATGGCTTCCTTCCGGTGGTTTGGAATCATGGAAAGGATTGATAATGCCATCAATCGTTATGGGACAAGGTATTATGGCTGTTTTGGCTAGATATTCTCGTTCTTCAATGCTTGAAACTTTGAGAGAAGACTATGTGCGTACAGCAAGAGCAAAAGGACAAAAAGAATCTATCGTTATGTTCCGTCACGCATTTAAAAACTCTCTTATTCAAATTGTTACAATCCTCGGTTTGCAAATCGGTGGTTTGTTGTCTGGTTCTGTAATTACAGAAACTATATTCTCTATCCCTGGTATGGGACGTTTATTGGTAGACTCAATTGGTTACCGTGACTATCCAGCAATTCAAGGTCTTTTGATGATATTTGCTTTGCAATATGTTCTTATTAACCTTGTTGTTGACCTTCTTTACGGCGTAATCAATCCAAAAATCCGTTACGATTAATATAAGGAGGGTATTATGTCTAATAAAGAACAATTACAAAATGAAGAATTACAACAGAATAATACTTCTTTTGAAGAAAATTATGTTGATGAAAATATACTTGCTGAATCCAGCAGTAAATTTAAACTTTTTGTAAAGAAATTTATGAAAAGAAAAACAGCAGTTATTGGTTTTGTTATTATTGTATTTTTAATTTTGATGGCAATATTTGGGCCATACTTGGCTCCACAAGACCCAACTGCATATGATTATAGCAATATGTATGCTCGACCAAGTGCAGAGCATTGGTTTGGTACAGATAACTATGGCCGTGATATTTTTAGCCGTATTCTTGCAGGTGCTCCACTTACATTAGGTGTTGCTCTTTCATCAGTTATCGTTGGTACAATTATTGGTACAATACTCGGACTTCTTGCTGGTTACTACGGTGGCTGGATTGAAATGCTTGTTATGCGTGGTTCAGACGTATTGTTCAGTTTCCCTGATATCTTGCTTGCAATCGCTATTGTTGCATTGCTTGGCCCTGGTATCATTAACGTATTTATTGCGGTTGCAGTATTTACAGTTCCAAGTATCGCTCGTATGATGCGAAGCGCAACACTTGCAGTTAAGAGTTCACTTTATGTTGAAGTTGCTCAAAGTTTGGGTTGCAAAGATGCTCGTATCTTGTTCTTACATATATTCCCAGGTACAACACAGACACTTATTGTTAACTTTACAATGAGAATTGGTTCTGCTATTATGGCAGCTTCTGGTCTTAGCTTCTTGGGCTTTGGTGCAAACGTTTCTGACCCTGAATGGGGCGCAATGCTTTCACAGTCAAGATCTTATCTTGGTACAGCACCACATATGCTTTACTTCCCAGGTTTGGTAATATTTGTAACAGTACTCGCATTTAACCTTTTTGGTGACGGTTTAAGAGACACTCTTGACCCAAAAATCAAATAATTTGAAAGGAGTACAAATATGTCACAAGAAGTATTACTTAGTGTAAAAGAATTACGTACAGAATTCTTTTCAAGCAAAAAAAGCAGTGTAACTGCTATTGATAAAATAAGTTTTGATATAAATAAAGGCGAAATCTTGGGTCTTGTTGGTGAATCTGGTTGTGGTAAAAGTGTTACATCATTGTCTATTATGCAACTTTTAAAAGATACTCCAGGTAAAATTACTAATGGTGAAGTTGTTTTTGATGGTGAAAACTTGCTTACACTTTCTGATAAAAAAATCAGAGAAATTCGTGGTGGCAAAATGAGCATGATATTCCAAGAACCAATGTCAAGCCTTAACCCATCAATGCGTATTGATAAACAAATGATTGAAGGTATTCGCCTTCATACAGATATGACAAAAGATCAGGCTAGAGAACATGCAGCAGAAATGCTCAGAAAAGTTGGTATCCCTGACCCTAGTCGTGTTCTTAAAAACTATCCTCATCAGCTTTCAGGTGGTATGAGCCAGCGTGTTATGATTGCTATGGCTATGAGTTGTAACCCAACTCTCTTGATTGCTGACGAACCTACAACAGCTCTTGATGTTACTATTCAAGCTCAAATTCTTGATTTGATGAAAAAAATTCAAAAAGAAGAAAACTCAAGTATTCTTCTTATCACTCATGACTTGGGTGTTGTTGCTGAAATGTGTTCAAGAGTTATCGTTATGTATGCAGGTAAAATCGTTGAAGAAGCTCCAGTAGAAATACTCTTTAAAGATCCATCACATCCATATACACAAGGTCTTATCGCTTCTGTTCCAAAACTTGGTTCAGGTGTAAAAGTTCTTCCAAGTATTCCTGGTAGTGTTCCTGACCTTTCAGCTATGCCAACAGGATGTCGTTTTGCACCAAGATGTAAGTACGCAACAGATAAATGTAGAGAACAAGAACCAGAATTGGTACAAATTGGTGAAAATCACAGATGCCGTTGCTGGCTCAAACAAGAAGCATAAGGGGAATGAATAATGGAAAAAATACTTTCTTTAAAAAATGTTTCAAAAACATTTCCAGTAGGTAAAACACTTTTAGGTAAACCAATAAATTTTGTTCACGCAGTTAACAATGTAAGCTTTGATGTTTATGAAGGTGAAACATTCTCAATCGTTGGTGAATCTGGTTGTGGTAAATCTACAACAGGTAGACTTATTAACCACTTGCTCACACCAGACAGTGGTGAAATATGGTTCAAAGGTAAAGATATTTCTAAATTAACTCAGGATGAAATGCGTCCATTGAGAAAAGATATGCAAATGATTTTCCAGGATCCAGCAGGTAGCTTGAATCCTCGTATGAGAGTTTGCGAACTTATTGAAGAACCACTTCTTATTCATACTGATTTGAATAAAGAAGAAAGAATGAAAATTGTTAATGAACTTTTGGGCATTGTTGGACTTTCAGCTAAACATGCTCAGCGTTATCCACACGAATTTTCTGGTGGACAGAAACAGCGTATAGGTATTGCAAGAGCTTTGACAGTTAACCCAAGCCTTATTATTGCTGACGAACCAATCTCTGCATTGGACGTATCAATTCAGGCACAGGTTCTTAACCTCTTGCATAATCTTCAAGAAAAATACAACCTTACATATGTATTTATTTCACATGACTTGTCGGTTGTTGAAATGATTTCTGATAGAATTGCTGTTATGTATCTTGGTTTTGTTGTAGAAACAGCTCCAAAAGATTTGCTCTACAAAAATCCTTTGCATCCATACACAGAAGCTTTACTTTCTGCTGTTCCAATTCCAGACCCAAGTCACCACAAAGAAAGAATTATTCTTGAAGGTGACATTCCAAGTACAATCAATCTTCCAAAAGGATGTCCATTTGCAGCAAGATGCTCAAAATGTAAACCTGAATGCTTGGAAACAAGACCAGAAACAAAAGAAATTGAACCAGGACATTTTGTTGCTTGCCACCTTTATTAATCTTAATAATATTAAAGAGGCGATAACCTATGATTACTTGGAAAAATGAAGAATTTAGTCCAGCACAAATTAAATTTGTGTGGGAAAGTGAAAATGCTTACAAAGAAGCAGGTTTATCCGAAGAAAACTCACACCTTTTTGGAGGTAAGTTTTCTCAGATTTTCCACACAATGCAGAATAATAAATTTATGATTTATGCAGGAATGGGAAAAGCGGAAAAACTTGACGGAAGAAAATTTAAAAATGTTGTTGCAAAAGCTGCAAGAACAATTACATCTTTCAATGTCAAAGAATTTTCAGTTGATGTTACAGCATTGACAGAAGTATATAAAGAAAAAGCATATTTTGATTTTGTTGCAGGTGTAGAACTTGGTTTATATAAATATGAAGGTGTGCGTGTAGAAACATATAAAGAAAATGATTACACAGTTTATCTTATAGATAATACATTTAATAAAGAACAATCAAATCAATATTTTGAAAAAGCAAAAAATATTGTTGATGGTATGATACATACTCGTGATTGGGTAAATATGCCAGGTAATATGCTTACACCAGATGAATTTGCTAATTCTTTAAGTGAAGTTCTTTCAGATGCAGGATGTGAAGTAACTGTATTTTGTGAAGACAAACTTGCTGATATGGGAGCAGGTGCTCTTCTTGCAGTTGGTGAAAGCAGTGATGACAAGCCAAGACTTGTTGTAATGAAATATATGGGAAATCCAAATAGTAAAAATATTTATGGATTTGTCGGTAAAGGCGTAACTGTTGATACTGGTGGATATTCTCTTAAAACTGCGGCAAGCCTTATGTACACAAAAGGAGATATGGGTGGTGCAGCAGCTGTTGCTGGAGCTATCTATGCAATTGCAAAAAATAAACTTAAAGTTAATGTTGTTGCAGTTATTCCTACATGTGAAAACCGTTTGTCAAATCAAAGTAGAATTCCTGGTGATGTTGTTAAATCTATGAATGGTAAAACAATCGAGATTTTAAATACAGATGCTGAAGGAAGACTTATTTTAGCAGATGCACTTACTTATGCTGTAAGAGAGGAAAAAGTTACACACATCGTTGATGTTGCTACACTTACAGGTGCTGTTGTTGGAGCTTTAGGTACTGTTGCAGCTGGATGTATGACAAATGACGAAGAATATCTTTCTGATTTTTATGATGCTGCAAAAACAGCAGGTGAAAGATATTGGCAATTGCCATTATTTGAAGAATATGAAGAAATGCTTAGCAGTAAAGTAGCAGATATCAAGAACACAGGAAGTGGCACAGCTGGAAGTATAGCTGCTGGTCTTTTCCTTAGAGAATTTGTTGAAGAAACACCTTGGATTCACCTTGATATTGCAGGTACAAGCCAAACAGAAGCTCCAAGCAATGATTATCATTGTTTTGGTGGTACTGGATTTGCAGCACCTTCACTTTATTTCTTAGCTGAAGCTCATCAAGATATATAAGGAGAAAGATATCAATGAATAAACCATTAATTGAAGCATGCGTTGACTCATACGCATCATGCATAAATGCTGCAAAAGCAGGTGCAGACAGATTGGAACTTTGTTCTCATCTTATTATAGGTGGTACAACACCATCACCAATCGTATTTAAACAGGTACAAAGAGAAACTGATGTTAAAATCAATGTTTTGATTCGTCCTCGTTTTGGTGACTTCCTTTATACAGAAGACGAAATGGAACTTATGTGTGAAGAAATTAAAATATTTAGAGATTTGGGTGCAAATGGCGTTGTTATTGGTGCTCTTACTCCAGACGGAGACCTCGATATTGAAAAGATGAAGAGAATGATGGCATGTGCTGGCGATATGGATGTTACACTTCACCGTGCATTCGATATGACTCGTGACCCAATGAAAACTTTGGAAGAGGCTATCGAATTAGGTTGCAAAACAATTCTTACATCTGGTCAACAGAGTGATGTTGTTGCAGGTAAAGATTTGCTTAAAGAAGTTTATGAAAAAGCTGCAGGCAGAATTGATATTATGGCTGGCTGTGGTGTTAAAAAATGGAACATTCAAGAAATTCATGACTACGCAGGCATCAAAGTATTCCACACAACAGGAAGAAAAGGTGCTCTTGACAGTGGTATGATTTACAGAAAGAAAGAAGTTGCAATGGGATTGCCTTCACTTTCTGAATATGAAATTTGGCAGACTGATGAAAATGAATTCAGAGAATGTGCAGAAATTGTTCATTCTTTTGAATAATGATTTAATTGATAAATATTAAATAGTCAGTGAAACTACTGATTTCTGATAAGTAGATATAAAAAGACAAGTTCACTGGAATGGCGAGCTTGTCTTTTTTATTAACGCAATATAAATTTATACTGTTATTTAACAAGAAGGAAAAAAATATGATTTTTTCAGAAAAAGTTGTAAAATCAGCACAAGAAAAATTTGACGCATTGCTTAATAAAGCAGGCGAAGTAAAAAAACAAGAAATGCTTAGTGCAATTGCTCAGGCAGAAAAAACAGAAACTCCTGATGTTATGTTTGCTGTAAAATGGCTTTATGCAAATAGCCCACTTAGTGATATGGCAAACTATCCATTTGAAATGTTTCTTTCATGTGCACAACATGGTGTATTTTTAAGAGAAAATTCTCCTTTTGCAAAAGATGTTCCAGAGGATATTTTCCTTAACTATGTTATGCATATAAGAATAAATGAAGAAGAACTTTGCGATTGTCGTAAATTATTTTATAACATTCTTGCAGATAGAGTTAACAATCTTTCTATGCATGATGCAATTATAGAAACAAACTACTGGAACGCAGAAAATGTTATGTATCAGCTTACAGATAGCCGTACAATATCTGCACTTGGTGCATATTACTCTGCTTATGGTCGTTGCGGTGAAGAATCTAACTTTGGTGTAAATGTATATCGTGCTATTGGTATTCCAGCAAGACAGATTTACACACCAAGATGGGCTCACTGTGATGATAATCACGCATGGGTTGAAGTTTACAGTGATGTTGAATGGCACTTCCTTGGTGCTTGTGAACCAGAAGAAGTGCTTAATAAGGGTTGGTTTACAAATGCTTCTAGCCGTGCAATGCTTATTCATAGCCGTTGCTTTGGTGAAATTTCTGGTGAAGAAATTATATCAAAAGTTGGCATGACGGCATTTTTGAACAATCTTAAATTATATGCAGTAACTAAAAAAATTACTGTTGTTGTAAAAGATACACAAGGAAACCTTGTTAAAGATGCACAAGTTAGTTTTGGTATCCTTAACTATTCAAATATTTTTAACAGTGCAATCCTTCTCACAGATGAAAAAGGCGAGGCAAGCCTTACATGTGGTCTTGGCAGCTTGAATATTCATGTTAAAAAAGGTGACATCTACTGTGAAAAAATGATTTTCACACCTGATGTTGATACTGTTGAAATTGTTCTTAAAAATGATGTGATTGAAAATGATGTATGGAAGAATTTTGTTGCAATTGCTCCAAAAGACCAAATAGTAAATGGTGTAAAACCAACTGAAGAACAAAAGGAATTTTGTCAAGTTAAAACAAATGCTGCTAATGCAAAAAGAGAACAACGTGTTGCTGATATGTTTGATGCAGAAAAAGCAAGAACTGTTGTTGATAAATATGGTTATTCTGAAGAAATTTACAATGTACTTTTTGAAAGCAGAAGTAACTTAAATAATCTTATTGAATTTTTGTCTGATGAAGCATTTACACCAGCAGAAAAAGAAAAAATAATTCTCACATTGTCTAAAAAAGACAGAAGAGATGTTGATACAGATGTTCTTAGAGAAGCACTTACACTTACAAAAGAATATGCTTGTGAAAACGAAGATATATTCTATAAATATATTGTTTGTCCTCGTGCATTCCTTGAACCACTTTCAAAATACAGACAGTTTATTCTTGATTTCTTTACAGATGACCAGAAAGCTCAATTCCGTGCAAATCCAAAATCTGTTTGGAAATATATCAATGACAATATTGGATTTGATGCTGATATCGAATATGGCCAGATAGTAACTCTTCCAATTGGTGCACTTACAGTTAAAAATGCAAGCTTGCGTTCAAAGAGAATTTTGTTTGTTGCTGTTTGCCGTACATTAGGTATAGCTTCAAGAATGAACCCACTTAATGAACTCGCAGAATACTATTCAGATGGAGAATTTGTTACAGTTGAAGTTTTGGAAAAAGGCAACTGCACAATTACATTTGAAAAAGAAACAGAAGAAACATGGCAATACTACCCAGATTTCTCAATTGGTTTGCTTGTTGATGGAGAATATCAAACATTAGAGCTTTCAGAAGAAAATTGGAATGGTAATGAGCTTACAATTTCTGTTACAGCAGGTAGCTATCGTGTTATTACAGATAACCGTTTGCCAAATGGTAACCTTTTTGCAAGTAAATATCACTTTGATATTAAAGATGGAGAAACAAAACATCTTAAACTTCAAAAATATCATGCAAATCTTTCAGAAATGCTTGATAACTTTGACCTTGATGAATTTAAAGTTTACGATGAAAATGGCAATGTAGTTCTTGGTAGCGAAATTACAAAGAACAAAGCTGTTCTTATGTGGCTTGAAGAAGGCAGAGAACCAACAGAGCACTTGCTCAATGAAATGCTTGACCAGACAGAAGACTTTAAAGAAACTACTGCTGATATAGTATTTATTGTTAAAGATAAATCTGCTTTGGAAAATGCAAAAGTTAAGTTAGTTCTTGATACATTCCCAAGAATTAAAGTTTACTATGATAGTTTTGTTCCAAATGTAGAAACTCTTGCAAGAAGAATGTATGTTGACCCAGATAAATTACCACTTGTTATTGTTACAACCAAAGAACTTAATGCAGTTTATGCTTGCAGTGGTTACAATGTTGGTAGTGGTGATATGATAATTAAAATTTGCAGTAATTTCTAATAATTATATTTTATAAATTATCTAAAATAAAAATAAACTATACCTCAGTTAATAGCTGAGTATAGTTTATTTTTTTGCATAAAATTAAAACGACATCATTATTTAGATGCCGTTTTAATATAATAATATTTATCTTAATTTATTAAATTTCTCATTCTTACCAAACACAAAATAAATTAAAATAGCACTCATAAGATAAAGCACAACAGTTATGTAGTAAGGCATATTGTAGCTTATTGCCATCATTATAATACCACCTGCTTGTGTACCTAAAGCTCTGAAAAGATTATCTGTAAGAGAGAATATGCTACTCATAAGAGTTCTGTCTTTTTCTTCAACAAGGTCCATTGCCATACTACTTAAAACAGGGTTTGCCATGTTCATAAGAGTATTTCTAAAAAAGAAACTTACTGCCATAACAAAAGCTCCCTGAGGGAATGAAATGGAAATAAGGAAAGGAATAGACATAAGCTGGCAGATAAGAACAAATTTAACTCTACCAAGCTTTCGGCTGAGAATTGGGATGAGCAAACCACCAATAACAGTACCAAATTGAGCAAATGCCATAATTGAGCCAACAACACTGTCAGATACATTAAGGCTGTGTTTAATATAAACACTAAAAAATGGAACAATTAAACCAGCACCAAGACCTATAAAAGCAGTTTTAACCATATATAAAACACTATCATGGTTTAAAACTTTTAAATAATCTTTAATTTTGTTTGAGGAGGATTTTTCGTCCTTAACTTCACTTTCAAATTTTATTTTTGAAAGCGAAAAAAGTGCAAGAATTAAAAAACAAAAACCTAAATTTAATACAGACCTACTGCCAAAAACTATACCACTAAATGAAGCAAAAACATCTGATAATTTACCAAATAAAAAACTACCTGTAAACATAGCTATATTGTTAAGAACAAATGAAGCAGAGAAAATACCAACTACCGTTTCATCATCGCTATATTTTTTATAGAAAGGTGCTTGCATAACAACGAATACAGCCTGAGCAACGCCAAAAAGGAAGGAAGTTGCCTGCATAATTGGCAAATATGTAATATTTACAAAACACAGACCGGATATAATCATAGTTGAAAAAGAAATCAACAAAGACTTTTTATTTCCAAAAGTCTGAACAAGCATAATTGCAAAAAAAGCACCAATTGAGTTACCAAGTGTTCTTACAGAAAGTAAATTTCCTATTATAACTTCTGAAAATCCTATATTTTTATAATAAATACCCAACATAACACTTAGTGCTGACATAATAAGACCGTTCATAAAAATGCATGACATAAACCATTGTACATTTTTATTTGCATTTCGAATTATGCCAAAAAACTCTTTAAAAATTCCCACAAAATTCATCTCCTTAAATTTATTATCAAATGTGTGTGCTAACATACATTTCATATACATAAATAACAGAAAATCTCCTGGAGTGTAAATTCCAAGAGATTTTCATAAAATTATATATAATCTAAATCTCCAATAAGGTTTGTAATAAACATATCGGATGCAATAATAGCACTGCCCGTTGCATAAACATTGTTAACATCTTTTGTTATTAAAACTTTTATTTGGCAGTTTTTGCTTTGAATAAAATCTTTTATACAATCTTTAAGAATAGGCTCCATAGCCTCTACAACATGACCACTTGCAATAATAGCAACCGGATTATAACAACCTTCCAAAATATTAAGTGCAAGGGTAAAAGAATATTTGAAATTTTCTATAATTTCATTTGCCCATGACTTGCCTTCATAGTAAGCATTTATAATATCATTAAGACAATTAATAGAATTATCTGATTTTCTTGCTGTACTAATAAGAAATTTATCTGATAATCTAGTTTGAATACAGCCTTTACCACCACAGTCACATAAAATTCCGTTTGGTTCAAGCGTGATATGACCAATTTCTCCGGCAGCATTATTAAAACCACGAACAAGTTCTCCTTGACTAAGTGCAGCCGAGCTAACACCATTACTTATTATAAGCATAGCACAGTCAACATTATTAGGAATTTTATTTATGTGTTTTTCTCCAATAACACGAGCTTTTGCGTCATTTTCTATAACAATAGGCTTATTGAATAATGGTTGCAGATATTTTACTATATCTGTATTTTTCCAACCAAGCTGAGTAGATAATGTTATAGAGTTTGTGTGATTATCAACAATACCAGGAATACTTATGCCAACGCCAATGATTTTTTCATAAGGAATAGAATTAATGGATAAAAAATTAGTAACTTCTTCGTATATAATTTTCGAAAGTTCCTCAATAGAATAATCACAAACATTATATTGCTTTGACTTTGTTGCAATACAATCTTTATGAAAATCAATTACTGAAAATCTTAAAAGCTGACTTTTTATATCTATACCAACAGAATAAGCACTGTTCTTTACAGTGTCAAGCATAACAGCATGTCTGCCAATACCTTTTGATAGAGTATCAGTTTCTGCAACAAATCCTTTTGATATAAGAAGAGAAGAAATTCTTGTTATACTTGTAGGACTCATACGTGTTTTTTTTGAAAGCTCAATTCTTGGTATAGGTTTGCTTTCTAAAAGAGCACTTAAAAAGAGTTTTATATTGTTTTGCTTTATGATTTCTTGGTCTTTTTTCAAAATTAACTCCTTTATGAAATTAGATAGCTAAAATTCACATAAATTTATTATAGAGGAGAGAGAATTTTATTACAAGTTAAAAAAATACATAAGTTAAATTTTGTGCAAAAAGACATAATTTTACATAAAAATTTGTACAAAAATTTTTATCAAATTACTTTTTTTCATGTTGACAAAATATAGTTTTTGTGTGATATTTAGATACAACAAATATTGAATTTAAAATTTTCAAAGAGGTGTTTACGATGAAAAGAGTATTAGTTGCAGCAATGCATCATGAATCAAACTCATTTAATCCTATTGTCGCCGGCGAAAACGACTTTAATGTTATGAGAGGTAAAGAGTTTTTTGACAATATTAGAGAAAACGATTCTCTTTCTGGTGTTGTTAAAACACTTATGGATGCAGGTTATGAGGTTGTTCCAGCTGTTTCAGCAAGAGCAGTTCCAAATGGTGAAGTTGATTATGACTTCTATCAAGGTATAAAATCAGAAATCATAAAAATTGCAAAAGAAGAAAATGCAAAAAAACCACTTGACGCAATTACACTTTCTTTACATGGTTCAATGAGAATAAAAAAACAAGGTGAGGCAGAAGGTTATCTTTTTGAAGAACTTAGAGAATTGTTCCCAAATATCCCTATTTTCTCATCATTGGATATGCACACAACAATGACAGACCGTATGCACGATAACTGTGATGGATTTGTTGGATATAAATGTGCTCCACATACAGACTGCTTTGAAACAGGTGAACATGCAGCAAAAATGACAATTGCAGCGCTTGAAAAAGGTGTTAAAGCTAAATCAGCATGGGTTAGAGTGCCAATTCTTGTTGCTGGTGAACAATCTTCAACAACAGTTGAACCAATGATTACATTAACAAACGAATTAAGAGAAACAGAAAAGAAACCAGGCATTCTTGCAACTTCTTACTTGATGGGTTTCCCATGGGCTGATAATGAAGATAGCTCTGTTGCAGTATATGTTGTTGCAGAAACACAGGAACTTGCAGATAAAGAAGCTGTTCGTCTTGCAGAATTTATCTGGTCAAAGCGTTATGAGTTCTGCTTCCAAACAGAAGCATATAGCGAAGAAAAAACTCTTAATGTAGCTTTTGAAGCAGTTAAAAACGGCCAAAAACCAGTTTATATTTCAGATTCCGGTGATAACCCAACAGCTGGTTCATCCTCAGACTGTACAGGCTTTTTGAAAAAAATAATGGAAGACCCACGCACAAAAGAACTTAATACACCTGTTCTTTATGGTGGTATTTATGACCCAGAAGCAACAAAACAGTGTGAAGGTAAAATCGGACAAGAGATTACACTTACATTTGGTGCAAAATTTGACACAAAAACAACTTCTCCAATAACAGCAAAAGGTGTTGTTAAAAATTATATCAAAGACTGGAAATTACAAGGCAGTCTTGTAAAGAGTGATGTTGCATTATTCAATGTTAATGGTATTGACCTTGTTCTTGGTGAAAAACATATTGGTTATGCTTCTTCACATGTATTTTTAGCTTTGGGAATAAATCCAGCAGAAAGAGATATAGTTGTTTGTAAAGTTGGTTATCTTGGTGACCACCATGAACAGTTTGCAAAACGAGCAATTTTGGCTCTTACAAAAGGTAGCACAAATGAAGACCTTAAAACTTTGGACTATAAATTAGTTCCAAGACCATTGTTCCCACTTGATGATGATTTTGAATTTGATGCAAAAGCAAATCTTAAATAATCATATCTTATCAAGAATAAAATACCTTCCGATAAGGAGGGTATTTTTATGTGTAATATGATATTTGAAAAAAATTGTAATATTTGGTAGTATATTTGGTATATAGCACACTTATAATGATTTATTATTTTATAGATGTAATATAATAATAGTAATACAATAAATACAAGTCAATGGAGAAAGTTAAGAAGGGGTTTATGATGAGTAAATCGGATAAAATTATAATCAAAGACATGATGATTATAACAGGAGCCATAAGTGTAATGGCTATGTTGACCTATTTTTTTAATATTCCAAACAATTTTTGTTTTGGAGGTATAAGTGGTTTGGCAATTGCAATAAGCGGTGCAGTTGGTTTTGACTCACCGGCAACTTTAGCTGCTGTTATAAATGTTGTACTTTTGTTTTTAGGTTTTATATTTTTGGGAAAATCATTTGGTATAAAATCCACATATGCAAGTTTGCTTTTATCTTTTGAACTGGCTATGTTTGAAAGATTTATCCCAAGAAGTGGTACAATTACAAATCAACCTCTTATGGAACTTATATTTAGTGTTGTGCTTAATGGTTTTGTTTCAGCAAGTTTATTTAATATAGGGGCATCATCAGGTGGCTCAGACATAGTTGCTATGGTAATTAAAAAATACACAGCAGTTAATGATATAGGCAAAGCGTTGCTAGTATGTGACTCTATTGTTATTATTTCATGTTACTTTATTTTTGGCATTCAGTCAGGTATGTTCTCAACAATGGGACTTGCTGTAAAAGCATTTATGATTGATGGCGTTATGGAAAGATTTAACCTTTGCAAATACTTTACAATCATCACAACCAAACCTGTTGAAATATGCGATTATATAACGAAGGTTCTAAAACGTGGTGCGACAGAAATGGATGCTAAGGGTTATTTTACAAATGAAGATAAGACAGTTATATTTACAGTTTTAAATTGTCGTCAAGCTGTTATGCTACAACATGTTGTTAAAGAAATTGACAAAAATTCATTTGTTATGATTACAAATACAAGCGAGGTTATGGGTAAAGGCTTCAAAGATTTATTATAAATTTAAAGGCAGAATTTCAATAATTCTGCCTTTTTTACTTTTTAAATCTAAGTATCAAATGTGCTATAAAAAATAAAAAAATTTTTTTGAAAATTTCTTAAAAAAGTGTTGACAAACCCATAGTGTTATGGTATTATATCACTTGTAACTGATACGGAGAGGTGTCCGAGTGGTTTAAGGAGCTAGTCTTGAAAACTAGTGATTCGCAAGAACCGTGGGTTCGAATCCCACCCTCTCCGCCATATCATTACTATATGAAATTGAATTAAAAGAATTATATAAATTCGCACAGTTTGGAGAATTACTCAAGCCGGTCGAAGAGGCGCCCCTGCTAAGGGCGTAGGGTGGGTAACTGCCGCGAGGGTTCGAATCCCTCATTCTCCGCCAGAATAAAAGCACTTGTATAAGCAAGTGCTTTTTTCGTATATACAAATAAATAATATTATATAGTATATTATTATTTATTATAATATATTATTGAAGGGTGATTAAAATTGATTGATTATGGCTCAATAATTGAAAATATAATTGATATAGGTGCAGATAGAGTTAATTTAGTTGACGTAAAAGAAATAGAATTTAAGCCAAAATTAAGGGTGTTGTGTGAGGATAATATCTGTGGAAATTATGGTAAAAATTATTCTTGTCCACCATATAGTGGAACAGTTGAAGAGCATATAAAAAAATTTAAAAATTATGATAAAGCAATTGTATTTTACACAATAGAAAATATTTCAGGATTAGAAGATAAAATTAAAATTGATAAAGCAATTAAAAAAATACAGGATATAACTGTAAATGTAAATAACTTTATATCTAATTTAGGTATAGAGCATATGACAATAGGGAGTACTGCTTGTAAAATATGCAGTCCGTGTAAAATTTCAGAAAATAAAGAGTGTCCTTTTAAAAATAATGTATTTACATCATTATCATCATTTTGTATTGATATAGAAAGCTTATCTAAACTATGCAATATAGATATTGATTGGAATGGAAATAAGATAACAAATATTGCAATGGTTCTTATAAAAGAATAAAAATATATACTATTTGTTATAAAACAGGTGTAAAATTACAAAAAATAATTAAAATATAGTAGATTTACTAATATTTGTCTCAATAATAGAGATAATAATTATATTATTTCAAA
The DNA here is from genome assembly GCA_020024155.1 of Oscillospiraceae bacterium. Classification (GTDB taxonomy): domain Bacteria; phylum Bacillota; class Clostridia; order Oscillospirales; family Ruminococcaceae; genus RGIG3102. Next base: position 17,457 of record JAHHUE010000030.1, read on the forward strand.
AGGAGATAAATATGAGTAAAGATACAATGAAGAAAGTCACAGCTGGTGTTGTTAGTGGATTTCTTAATGGACTATTTGGCTCAGGTGGTGGTGTTGTTGCTGTAATGTTTTTGAGAAACATCACGGGAGACGAAAAAAAAGCCCACGCAACAGCAACATTGATGATTTTGGCTATGAGTATAGTAAGTTTTAGTTTGTATGCGTTTTACGGGCATATTGACTGGCAAACTGGCTTTAAACTTATGCCAGGTGGTATTGTAGGTGCAATACTGGGAACATTTTTGCTTAAAAATATGCAGAACACAAAATTAAAAAAATTATTTGGTTTGGTTCTTGCTATTTCTGGGGTGGTGATGTTGTTCTCATGAGTTTGATATTTGCTTCTATTGTAGGTTTTGCGTCAGGTATACTTGCATCAATGGGATTTGGTGGAGGTTTTATATTAGTTGTATATTTTGCTATATTTACAGATTTTGTTCAAAAGGGCGCACAAGGGATAAATCTTTTGTTTTTTATTCCTATAACTATTGTTGCTGTAATATTGCATATAAAAAATAAAATGATAGATGTAAAGACAGCTCTAATTTGCTCATTATACGGATTGCCAGCTGTTGTTATTGGATTTTATATTGCACAGAATATGGATAATAGTTTATTGAGAAAAGCTTTTGCCATATTTATAATTTTGTCTGGGTTAAAAGATTTGTTTTCAAAAAGTCAGAGTAAAAATTGACAAAAAAATACCCTGCATAAAGCAGAGTATTAACCACTAATTTATTTTTCTTGCAGACCATATAAAAATACAAGCACCAATTATAGACACTATAAAATTTGCCAAACCGGTTGTATAAAAACCAATAAGACTAAATAAGAAACTGCCAATAAATGAACCTACAACACCTATAATGATATTCATAATAAGACCTTGCTCGGAATTCATAATTTTACCAGCAATAAAACCTACAATTGCACCAGATATGATAGAAAAAATCATTTATAATGCCTTCCTTTAAAACTTTAATAAATTCTATTATAAATAATTGAGATAGTCAATGTTGACTTTTGATTTTAATAGATGTAAAATACTCTATGTTTTATCGGGATATGGCTCAGTTTGGTAGAGCGCTGCGTTCGGGACGCAGATGTCGCAAGTTCGAATCTTGTTATCCCGACCATAAAATATAAAGGTTCTGATAAATAATAAAATAATGTAATAAGTACCATAAAAAAGGAGTGTATCTCTTTGGGGATATCTCGTAACGAAGTATTTTTTCATAAGGTTTGAAGAACTTATTCTTAATAGTTGCACTGTTTATATTCTGTATGGAGTATAAACAGCATGCTCGTAAAGACAATGTGGCTTCAAATGACGGTGAAAGGAAACTTTTGATTTTGCAGAGTGCTAGACTCATCAAAATAAATCGAACAGATGAGGCTACGGATTTGATAGAGTTCTCTCTACAACCTGTAAACTGTTTCTCTACTCGTATAAACTACCGGTCGATTGAGCAAAATCTTACCGCCATGGTATGCTGATTGCACAGAATAAATACAAGTGTAGAGCATAGGAGGAATACAAAATGAAAAAATCACTTGGTGTGTTAATTACAGAGCTTAGAAAAGAAAAAGGGATGACCCAGGCACAGCTGGCAGAACAAATGGGCGTAA
>JAHHUE010000031.1 GCA_020024155.1 Oscillospiraceae bacterium
CATAAAAACAGAGTATATAATTGATTAAATAAGTTTTTTGTAATATAATATTTTTGATTTTTTTACCAAATTATATTTTATAGCTGTAAGCAGCAGAAAGGATTAAAGGCTATGATATCCAAATTATTCAATCCTTATACATTGCTGGGGAATAATCAACAACTTGGTGAGCTTCCTGACGCAAACACCATATTAAAAAAAACAGTAAACATTGCTTGGCCTGCTGTTTTGGAATCCTTTTTAATCAGTATTGTTGCTATGGTAGACAATGTTATGGTTTCTTCCCTTGGTACATACGCAATAGCCGCAGTTGGTCTTACAACACAACCAAAATTTATTTTCTTTGCAATAATTATTTCTATGAATGTTGCTTTATCTGCACTTGTTGCAAGGCGTAGAGGAGAAAATGACCGAGAAGGTGCAAATAAAGTTGTTAAACAAGTTATTGTAATTGCTATTATTATTATTGCTATTATATCAATAGCTTCATTCACTTTTGCAGAACCTTTGTTAAGATTTTGTGGTGCTCAAGATGATACTATTGGTGCAGCAACTGACTATTACAAAATTATAATGGTTTTCTCTTTTTTCCAGTTGTTCTCAATGGTTTTAAACGCAGCACAGCGTGGCGTTGGTAAAACAAAAATTGCTATGCGTACAAATATTGTTTCTAATGTTATAAATGTTATATTTAACTACTTATTGATAGGTGGAAACTTTGGTTTTCCAGCTTTAGGCGTAAAAGGTGCAGCAATCGCAACAGTTCTTGGCAGTATTGGTGCTTGTGCGATATCTTTGGCTTCAATATTACATACAGATGGTTATCTTAATATTTTTCTTATGAAAGGCAAATTATTTGATAGTGAAATTATAAAGTCTCTTGCAAAACTCACAAGTGGTACTCTTGCAGAACAATTATTCTTCCGTATTGGATTTTTAACTTTTGCTATGATTGTTGCAAAACTTGGTACAACAGCATACGCAACACACCAAATTGCTGTTAACTGTATGCATATTTCATTCTCTTTTGGTGACGGTTTTTCTGTTGCAGCAGTATCTTTGGTTGGCATGAACTTGGGTGCTAAGCGAAGTGACCTTGCAAAAATTTATGGTATTGCTTGCAAAAGACTTGGATATATTTTTGCAATTATTTTAAGTGTATTCTTTATTTTTAGTGGAAAAAAAATATATATGATGTTTACTGACGACATGGCAATCATTGAACTTGGTATTATAATTGTAAGAATTCTTGCTGTTATTCTCTTTTTCCAAATTGACCAAGTTATTACTTCTGGTTGTCTTAAAGGTGCCGGAGACACAAAATATGTTGCTATGGTTGCATTTTTAAGCGTAACTTTAATAAGACCAATTGCTGCGTATGTTTTCTGTTATCCTATTGGTTGGGGGCTTATTGGTGCTTGGATTGGTACATTGTTTGACCAGCTTGCAAGAAATTTATTGAATTCAACAAGATTTAGAAGTGGTAAATGGGCAGAAATAAAAATATAATAGTATTAAGAAGTAATCGGCATAAAAATAAATGTCGATTACTTCTTTATATAATTTTTTGTAAATTTCTATTGACAAGTTAAACTCAATATTATATAATAACAAAGCTGACTAAATACGGAGAGATGTCTGAGTGGTCGAAGGTGCTCGCCTGGAACGCGGGTGTACGGTAACACGTACCGAGGGTTCGAATCCCTCTCTCTCCGCCATCAAAAAAGCAGGTTATAAAACCTGCTTTTTTTGTATAATTTTTTATTTATAAGCTTAATACTATAAACAAAAACAGGTAAGATTTTTTATAATATCTGTTTTTTGTGTAAAATTATACAAATTATTTTGTTTATTTTATTATAATTCCTATTGAATAAAGTATACTGTTGTAGTATAATATAAATATCCGAAATCGAAGATTTACTGAGAACAGGGTTTATTTTATCATTCATATCGTTCTGCAAAGTTGGGTACGCCCCGACATTAAAGGCGAAGTAAACAATTTTATATTTTTATTTTTACAATAAATTTGTTTATCCGTGCCTTTTGGTACGGATTTTTGTTTATAATGATATGGAACTATAAATTAAGAGGAGGTTATTTTTATGGAAAATAAAATATCCGTAATCAGCATTATTGTTGAAGAAATGGAAGCCACATCTATTATCAATTCCATTTTACATGATTTTGGACAGTATATTGTTGGCAGAATGGGTCTGCCATATAGAGAAAAAAATATATCAATTATCTGCGTTGTTGTTGATGCTCCACCAAATATCACAAGCTCGCTATCTGGCAAACTTGGTATGATTAAAGGTGTAAAAGCCAAGTCAATAACAGCAAAACAAAATAGTTAAAGGAAGGACTTAAACTATGAAAAAATTATTATCAATCATTTTATCATCTGTTCTTGCAGTAAGTTTTTTAACTGCGTGTTCATCAAAAGAGCCAGACTCTTCTCAACCAAATTCTAACACTGAATCCAATACATCTTCCGTTGTTGAAACTGAGGGTATTGATATTCGCATTGCAGGTATGAAAGGTCCAACATCAATGGGGCTTGTATCATTGCTTGATAAATCCGAAAAAGGCGAAAGCAAAAACAATTACACATTTACATTGGCTGGTGCAGCTGATGAAATCACACCAAAACTTATTCAAGGCGAACTTGATATAGCAGCTGTTCCTGCAAACCTTGCTTCTGTTCTTTATAATAATACTGAAGGAAAAATTAAAGTTTTGGCAGTAAATACTCTTGGTGTTCTCTATATTGTTGAACAAGGCGAAACAGTTAAAAGCATTCAAGACCTTAAAGGAAAAACAATTTACTCAACAGGTAAAGGCACAACACCTGAATATGCACTCAAATATCTTCTTTCTCAAAATGGTCTTGACCCTGAAAAAGATGTAACTTTTGAATGGAAAAGTGAAGCAACAGAAATAGTTGCAGTTCTCAAAAATGACCCAACAGCAATTGCAATGCTTCCTCAGCCTTATGTAACAGTTGCTCAAACTCAGATTGAAGGTCTTAATGTATCTCTCAGTCTTAACGATGAATGGAACAAACTTGATAATGGCAGTATGCTTGTAACTGGTGTTGTTGTTGTAAGAGATGACTTTGCAAAAGAAAACCCTGAACAAATCGCAATGTTCCTTGATGAATACAAAGACTCTATAAACTTTGTAAACAGCAATAACGAAGACGCTTCTGTTCTTATTGAACAGTTTGATATTTTCAAAGGTCCTGTTGCTAAAAAAGCTCTTCCTCACTGTAATATTTCATTTATGGAAGGTCAGGAAATGAAATCAGCTGTAAGTGGTTATCTCAATACTTTATTTGAACAAAACCCTAAATCAGTTGGTGGAAAATTGCCTGCTGACGATTTTTACTATCAAAGATAATTTATGAAAAATAATACAAAATTTGAAAAAATACTATCAGTTGCCACAGCATTATTGTTGTGGCAACTTGTTGCTGTTATAATTTCTGAGGAAGTTTTACTTGTTTCTCCTGTTAAAGTTTTTATTCGCCTTTCTGAGTTAATATTTGAAAAATCATTTTGGAGTGCAATTTTATTCTCTTTTATCAGAATTACTTCCGGTTTTTTTATCGCAATAATTATAGGTACTCTGCTTGCTATAATTGCTTATAGGTTTAAAATTGCAGAAGTTTTTTTATGGCCTTATATTTCTATTATAAAATCAACACCTGTTGCTTCATTTATAATTCTTTGCCTTATATGGCTGTCATCTTCCACCTTACCTATATTTATATCAACTATAATTGTAATTCCAATTGTGTATACAAATATGCTTGCCGGATTTAAAAGCACCGATAAAAAAATATTGGAAATGGCAGAGATTTTTAATCTATCATTTAAAAAGAAACTTTTATTTATTTATCTTCCAAAAATAAAACCACATTTTATATCTGCCTGCACCGTATCTATCGGTCTTGCTTGGAAATCCGGTATCGCAGCAGAAATAATCGGCATACCTTCTGGAAGTATGGGAGAAATGCTTTATAACGCAAAATTATATCTTGCAACGGCTGATTTATTCAGCTGGACAGTAGCTATTATAGTTATAAGCATACTTTTTGAAAAATTAGTTTTGCTTATAATAAATAAATTATTTTCAAGTTTTGGAGGTTTATAATGAGTGATATTATTATTAAAAATCTTTATAAATCTTTTGGAGATAATTCTGTTTTAGAAAATGTAAATATAACGATAAAAGAAGGCTCTATCACTTGCATTATGGGGCAAAGTGGAAAAGGAAAAACCACACTTTTAAATATTCTTATGGGGCTTGAAAAAGCTGACAGTGGAGAAATATTAAATATGCCTAAACTTAAATCTGCTGTATTCCAAGAAAACAGATTGTGTGAAAGTTTTTCCGTTTTAAGCAATATTCGCATTGTTAACGACAATGTTTCTGATGATACTATATTATCTCATCTTAATGCAGTTGGGCTTAAAAATGAGGCAAATCAGCAAGTATCAACACTAAGTGGTGGTATGAAAAGACGAGTAGCACTTGTACGAGCTATAATTGCCAAAAAAGATATTTTGTTTTTAGACGAAGCTTTAAAAGGTCTTGATGAAAATACCAAAGAAACAACCATACAATACATTTTAGATAACTGTAAAAATACAACTGTAATTATGGTTACTCATCAAAAAGATGAGGCATTAAAACTAAATGCAAATATTTTGTATCTTAAAAATGGACAAATTACTGAATAGTTATTGTTTAATCTGATTATATCTATTTTCTCAAAATGTATTATTAAAATTTAACATAAACAAAAATCACAAGTCTTTTTGGACTTGTGATTTTTTATTATTTTATAAATTCATTTTTACTTAAAGCTTTAAGATATGCGTTTAAAAAACCTTGAATTTCGCCGTCCATAACAGCGTCAACTCTTGCATCTTCATACCCAGTTCTGTGGTCTTTAACCAAAGTGTAAGGCATAAATACATAACTTCGTATCTGACTGCCCCACGCAATTTCTTTTTGCACACCTTTTATATCTTCTATTTTTTCAAGGTGTTCCTGCTCTTTTATTTGTGCAAGTTTTGAACGTAGCATTTTCATTGCCATATCTTTATTTTGAAACTGACTTCTTTCATTCTGACAAGCTGTTACAATGCCTGTTGGAATATGTGTAAGTCTTACAGCACTTGAAGTTTTATTAACATGCTGTCCACCTGCACCTGATGCACGATATACGTCCATTTTTATGTCTTCTTCACGAATAACAATCTCTTCTGTATCTTCAATCTCTGGCATAACTTCGCAAGATGCAAATGAAGTGTGTCTGCGCCCTGAAGAGTCAAATGGTGAAATTCTTACAAGACGGTGTACTCCATGCTCGCCTTTTAAGAAACCATACGCATTTTCGCCTTCAATTGAGAATGAAACACTTTTTATACCGGCTTCATCTCCGTCAAGATAATCAATTGTAGTTGTTTTATATCCTTTTTTATTACAATATCTTGTGTACATTCTGTACAACATTTCGCACCAGTCTTGACTTTCTGTACCACCTGCACCAGCATGAAGTGTTATAATTGCATTGTTTTTATCATACTCGCCAGTAAGAAGTGTTGTAAGTTTCAACTCTTCAATTTTATTTTCCAACTTCTCTGATGTAGACACGATTTCTTCTTCAAGACTTTCATCTGCAAGTTCTTCATAAAGTTCTATCAATGCACCAAGGTCTGAATTTAAGTTAATTATCTCGTCAACAGATTGTTTTTTATCTTTAAGTGATTTAATTTTTGTAAACACTTTTATCTGTTTTTCCTGATTTTCCCAAAAAGAAGGGTCATGTGTATCAACTTCAAGTTTTTCAATTTCCATTGTAATTTGATTATAAGAAACAGAATCTTTAAGCTCTTCTATCTGTCCCTTTGAATCACTTACTATTTTTTTATAATCATCTATTATAATCATATTTTCCCTCAATTATCACAAATGTATTTTATAATAATAACACAATAGTAATTTATAGTAAAGTTTTTTTAATCTTTACAGACATTAAATAAACCTTTATAATAAATTTTGGTCAAAATATACTTATAAAAACTTATTTATCTATCATACTTATAATATCGTTATATATTATCTCAGTTTGTTATGGTAAATATATGTAAATATTTAGGAGTTATAATATTATGTTTAATTACAATGGTTGTGTTTGTGATAAATGCGGTGAAAAATTTGACAATAACAGTGATGTTGTTGTTTGTCCAATTTGTGGTACACCTCATCATCGTGAATGTTACAAAGAACTTGGTCACTGTGTGAACGAAGATAAGCACAAAGACGGTTTTGAATGGAAAGCACCTGAAAAAGCTGTTAATTTTAATGTTGCTATCTGTCCACGATGTCAGGCCGAAAACCCTAAGGATGCTATGTTCTGTGAAAGTTGTGGTGTTGCAATGGCTCCACAGACAAATAATAACAACAACGGTACAGCTCTTGGAGATATTTTGGGACGCGAAAAAACTTCTGTTGTTCCACCAATTCTCCCAAAAGCTCTTGAAGGAGAATGTGACGGTGTAAGCTACAAAGATATGGCAATCTATATCGGTTCTTCAGCAGGATACTATGTTTATAATTTCAAGAGGAAACAAGCTGAAGGCAAAAATTACAAAAATTTTTGTTGGTCTGCATTTTTATTTGACGGATTGTATTTCTTGTATCGCAAAATGTGGTTAGAGACTATTGCTATTTTTGTTATAAACTCAATAATTTCTATCCCAAATTCAATTGTTATGGCAGAAGCTTTTGGTCTTATATCTGCTGACTCTCCTCTGTTATTTAATGGTATTGATATTGTTGTTATAATCTGCTCTATTTTATCATTTTATTTAAAAATTACTCTTGCGTTTATAGCAATTCCAAGATACCAGAAAAAAGTTGTAAAAGATATAAAGAAAATAAAGTCACAAAGCACAAGTGGCAACGATTATTATCAAACCCTTGTAGCTAAATCTGGCCCTAGCAAAGCAGTCTTATATATTTCCATTATACTATTTATTACATCTATGTATATGTATATGTTTATGTTTATATAAAAATTATTTTGAGCAATTAGTATTTAATGCTAATTGCTCTTTTTTATACAAATACTTCCATATAATGTATATTGTTTTAATACTTTATAGATAAATATTGCTATAAACACTAATATATATTGACATTTGAATTTTAAAGAGTTATAATAAATTGCTGACTGAAACAGTCAGTTCCTTGCCCTGTAAAAGGCAGGGCCTTAAAGTCCAAAAGGAGGTGCACAATAATGCAGAAATATGAAGCAATGGTTGTTATCAGCACAAAACAAGAAGAAGAAGTTGTAAAAGGTCTTGTAGAAAAATTCAAAGGTCTTATCGAAAATAACGGTAATCTTGTTTCTGTTGATGAATGGGGCAAAAAAAGACTTGCTTACATGATCAACAAAGAATCAGAAGGTTACTATGTGCTTTACACATTTGAATCAAAATCTGATTTCCCTGCAGAGCTTGACCGCGTATTCAAGATTACAGAAGGTCTTTTGCGTTCAATGATTATCGCTCTTTAATTTAGGAGGTCAAAATGAATGTTGTTTGTTTAGTTGGCAGATTAACTGCTGACCCTGAATTGCGTCAAACACCTAATGGTATAAATGTTTGCAGTTTTTCTATTGCTGTTCAAAGCAGTAGCAAAAATCCTGACGGAACATATAAAGCTGATTTCATAAACTGTGTAGCTTGGAGAAATTCAGCAGAATTTATCACAAGATATTTCAGAAAAGGTCAGAATATTGGTCTTAATGGTTCTATCCAAACAAGACAGTACCAGGATAAAGACACAGGTAAAAATCGCACAGCATTTGAGGTGCTTGTTAATAACACATATTTTGTTGAAAGCAAAGGTTCTTCTCAAAATAATAGTGGGTACACAAATATGGCACCAGCTTCTAAACCAGCAGGAATGACATCTTTCTCCACAGGTGAGTTAGATGACTTCTCTAACATCGCAAGTGATGATGGAGATTTACCGTTTTAATTTTTGATAAAGGAGGATTTCTACCATGGAAAGAAATGATAGAGAATTTAAAGGTGGCCGTCCAGTAAGACGTACACGCAAAAAAGTTTGCAGCTTCTGCATGGAAAAAGCAGAAACAATCGATTACAAAGATACAGCTAAACTCAGAAAATATATTTCTGAAAGAGGTAAGATTGTTCCAAGACGTGTAACAGGCACATGTGCTAAACACCAGAGAGATCTTACAACAGCTATCAAAAGAGCTCGTCACGTTGCTTTGTTGCCATATACAAACAACTAATATGACAAAATTAAAGGTGGGTTTTCCCCACCTTTTTTATTTGAACATGCTCTATATAATCATAATATATATCTTAAATCAATTAAATATATTATAAAACAATTTATAGCTTAACTTATATTAAGCATTAGTTTTAAATATTATTTAACTGTACTTTTAACTATAATTTTTTAAGTATAGTAATTTTGTAATATTTATTTCGTTAAAAATTCAATATAATTTATATTCTAAATTATATAAATATCTATACTTGACACCTAAAACAAAACAGCTTTACAATGTTTTACTATAAAAATGTATTTTTAAAGGACTGAAATAATTATTCAGTACTTTCTCTATATTTTTTAACTTTTACTCGTATCACAAAATAAGCTTTATAATTTTATATTAGTATTATATTTAATTTATCTCCTATCATTATACAACATTGACAACATTTTTTATACATCTCTTATTGGCAATAATATAGTTGAGAAAACAGCAGCAATAATAGAAACAACAACAAATATAAATCCACCAGTTATTAACGAAGTATCTTTCGAGAAAAATCCTACACCTATAAATAATATACCACCTATAAACAGAAGTCCTATAACTACTTGATGAAATATAACAAACAAAACCACTCCGGCAAAATAATAAATCAGCTTATCAATCTGACCAGACTGAGTATACATAATTATTGGATTTACAACTAATATAAAACCCCAAAACACAACTCTTATAAACAATATCACTTTTTCGCTGGTTATATTCAAAGTAATATCAGAAAATAAAAATCTTCTATTCTTTCTTTTCTTCTCTTTTGGATATGTATCTTTTACACTATCTGTCTGTCTAACTGTTTCTTTTATTGGACTAAATTCTAAACTTTTATCATATTCTGCTCTTTTATTTTCATCAGATAAAACTTCATAAGCCTCCTGAATAATTTTAAATATTTCATCCGACCCACAATCTTTGTTTAAATCCGGATGATATTTCTTTGCTAAATTTCTAAAAGAGTTTTTTATTTCCCCTATTGTAGCATTTCTGCTTACATTTAATATATCATAGTATGTCTGTTCCATAATTAGATTTTTCCTCATAAATATTTATATATAATAAAAATGATATATCATATAATTTTGATTTTCTTATATGATATATCATTTCTTTAAATTATACAACTGTTTTTTACAAACATACTTTTATAAAATAAAAATATACTTATAATCTTTAAATTTTATTGTTGTGTGCTACTTGATGTTGATGATGCTGTTGAATTTTCTTCTTGTTTTTGTGATTCCGAAGAGCTTGATACAGTTTCTGATAAGCTAGTTGATGGTGGTGTCGGCGTAGGAGTAGGTGTTGGTGTTGGCGTAGGAATAGGTGTAGGTGTTGGCAATGGTTTGTCATTAGCCACATACAATACAAGTACATCATTTTCCTTAATTTGAGTTCCTTCTGGCTTACTCAATCCTGCAACCATATCAGTAACAAATTCTCTTGTTTGGTCAACATATTCTCTTTTATATGATATTCCAAGTTCATCCAGGCGTTTGCAAGCATCATTATAATTTATGCCAATAATTCCACTTGGTACATATATTGCTTCTGGTCCAACACTAACAGTAAGATAAACTGTTCCGCCAGCTTCTATTTTTTCCCCTTTTACCGGAGATTGATTACATATTTTACCTGCTTCATATTCAGAGCTAAAATCTTCTTTTCTAACAAAAACATAGTTTTTTTGATATTCAGCATTAGAAATTAATTTAGCGTAATCCATCCCAATAAAATTAGGAACTACATTATCAATAACAATTTCTGAACTTTGCTCACTCTCACTTTCTGAGTCCACAGATGACATATTACTATTTAAAAATGAGAATGCCAATAAAACTACCAAGACAATTGCAACACCAATAACACCATATTGAATCAATCTTTTATTATCTGGTTCTGTTTTTTGTGCAATAGGTTTTACAATTGTGCCTTTATCATCTAGCATCAAAACAAAATCTTCTATTTTATCCAAACGCTCTTTTGGATTTTGCTTTGTTGCAAATTTAATTGTTTCTATGGCATATTTTGGTAATACACGATGTATGTCTTTTAATTCCAAAGCACCTTCTCTAAGAACTCTGCCAGTAACACAATAGTAAATAAGACAACCAAGTGAATAAATATCACTATTGCCGCCTTGAAATTTATTAGGAGCATATTGTTCTGGTGCTGAAAATCCATCATACAGTTTATAAACTATATGTTCATTTTTTGCACGAAAATCTTGAATAGCAAAATGAGTAAGCATAATTGTATTTTCAGAAGTTACCACTACTGTTTCATCACTTATGCCCCCATGTGTTATATTTAATTTTGACATTTGAGACAGAAGTTCAAATAACCCTTGAAACATCCATCTTGTTTCTTTAAAAGTAAACGGCTTGCCTCTTTCAACAAGAATCTGTTTAAGCGGTGTACCCACAACATTTTCCATTGCTACATAAGCAGTTTTGTTTTCGCCAAATACTTCCAAAATCTTTGCCATTGCCGGGCTTTCTATTTTTTTTAAATTTTGATATAAATCTATAAAGTCCAACATTAAGTTTTTATATAAAACCTTTTTATCTTCTTGAGCTACAACTTCATTGTTATTTCTTGGAGCTATAAGTGTAACTGGAAAAAACTCTTTAATTACTACTTTTTTCTGTGTATTCACATCAAAAGCCATATAAGAAGTGCTTTCTCCATCAACTGAAATGATATTTCCTATTATATAATTACGAATTATTGTGCCATAGGAAAGAGTGCCTGGTATGGTTTCCTCTGGTTTTTGAGAAAATCCACACCATGCACAAATTTCTTCATCATTCAATTGTCTGCCGCAAAAAATACAATCAGACATATATTTCACCTTTTATAATATTATAATTCTGGCAAATCTTCGTTGTTTTCAAGATTGTTCCAAACATTTTGAACATCGTCATCTTCTTCCAATGCATCAAAGAGCAAAGCAAGTTTTCTGAGAGCTTCTTCATCTTCTACTTTTGTGTAGTTGTTTGGTACTTGTGAAATTTCTTGAGATGAAAGTGTATATCCCATACCTGTAAGAGCTTCTGCAACATTGTGCAACTGAGTTGGGTCTGTAACAAATTCGATTATGCCGTCTTCAAAGCTAACATCGTTTGCACCACTTTCCATACATGCTTCAAGAGCTTTTTCTTCATCGATGTTTTCTTCTTCAACTACTATTATTCCCTTTTCTTCAAACATAAACGATACACAGCCACTTGTTCCCAAATTTCCGCCAAATTTATCGAAATAGTGACGCATATTTGAAGCTGTTCTGTTTCTGTTATCTGTCAAACATTCAACAATAACAGCTATACCAGATTGACCGTATCCTTCATATACAATGCTTTCGTAGCTTTCTTTATCATTGCCTTCTGCTTTTTTAATTGCACGCATAAGGTTATCTTGTGGCACATTTGCTGCTCTGCCTTTTGCAAGCAAATCTCTAAGTCTTGAGTTGTTGTTAGGGTCTGTACCGCCTTCTTTAACAGCAACTGAAATTTCCCTAGCAAGTTTTGTAAAAACTTTTGCTCTTGCAGCATCATTTACGCCTTTTTTTCTTTTAATTGTACTCCACTTTGAATGTCCAGACATTTGAGTAAACTCCCTTTATATATCTAAAATTTATGTAATATATTATATTCTGCCCATTATGAGCTATATTACAGTATAACATATTATTTGTAAAATGACAAATTATTTATGTGTTTTTTAAAGTATATGAATATTTTTTATTTTATTGATTATAATAACATCAGAATAACATGAGAAAGGGGTGGCTCTATATGGCTAAAAACAAAACTCAAAACAGCAAATCTTCCAATAAAGAAGAAAATAAAAACACACAGCAGAAAAACGAAAAATAATTTTTTGGGTTAAAATAAAAAGCAATTCGGAATTGGATATATTTCCGAATTGCTTTTATTTTATTGTTTACCTTCTTTAATGCCGTCTGATGAAATAACACTGAATATTGTTTTAAAGAAAATTTTAACATCATTTATAAAGTTAATATTTTCAACATATTCACCATCATACTTGGCTTTTATATCAATTGGAAGCTCATCTCTGCCCATAACCTGAGCAAGACCGGTTAATCCGGGTCTAACATCATTTGCACCATACTTATCTCTTTCTTCTATAAGGTCATACTGGTTCCACAAAGCTGGACGAGGACCAATTATGCTCATTTCACCTTTTAAGATATTAAAAATCTGTGGCAATTCATCAAGACTTGATTTTCTCAAAAATCTACCAACTTTTGTAATTTTAGATTCTGGGTCATCAAGAAGATGTGTTGGAACATCTTTTGGCACATCTGCATACATTGTACGAAATTTAAGAATAGGAAAATAGTTTTTTCCCTTTCCAACTCTTTTCTGTTTAAACAAAACCGGACCTTTACTGTCTATTTTTATTGCCAATGCAATTATAAGCAAAATTGGTGATAAAATAATAATTCCACATAGTGATAAAACTATATCAATAAATCTTTTAAAAACTAGATACATAATTTTCTCCATTATTCATGATAATTTAAAACTTCATGATTAAATGTTGGAACCATTCCCTTAATTTTCAACATAAGTTTTTCGGTATCATTTTCATAAGCTATTGCTTTTAATTCAAGCAAGTCAGTGAAAAATCTTGATGCATCCATTTTAAGTGGAGAACCTATAAAAATCTTTTTATTTTCGGTTTTTCTAACACTTTCTTCGTCCTGCAAAAGTTCTTCATAAAGTTTTTCTCCAGGTCTTAAACCTGTAAACACTATATCTATATCTTTGTAAGGAATCAAACCAGACATTTTAATAAGATTTTCAGCCAATGTAAGAATTTTTACAGGGTCGCCCATATCAAGAACAAATATTTCACCACTTTTACGGCTCATAGCGCCAGCTTCAAGTACAAGACTTACCGCTTCTGGAATGGTCATAAAATATCTTACAATATCTTTATCTGTGACTGTTATAGGTCCACCTTCTGCCATCTGCTCTTTAAATAATGGAAGAACAGAACCGTTTGAACCAAGAACATTACCAAATCTTACTGCTGCAAATGTTGTTGTGCCTTCTGTGTTTTCTGCAATATTCTGTATAATCATTTCACAAATACGCTTTGTTGCTCCCATAACATTTGTTGGGTTAACAGCCTTATCTGTTGAAATAAGCACAAATTTTTCCACATTATACTTTTCAGCACACAATGCACAGTTATATGTGCCAAAAACATTATTTTTAACTGCTTCTTCCGGAGCATCCTCCATCAATGGAACATGTTTATGTGCAGCTGCGTGGAATACAACATTTGGCCTTAATTCATCAAAAAGTGTATCCATTTTCTTTGTGTCACGCACAGAGGCAATTCTTACGTCCAATTTCAATTTAGAGCCATATTTTCTTTTAAGCTCCTGCTGAATTGAATATGCACTGTTTTCATAAATATCAACAATTACAAGCTTTTCAGGGTCAAAACTGGCAATCTGTCTGCAAAGCTCAGAGCCAATTGAACCACCACCACCTGTAACCATAATTACTTTTTTGTTTATCAAATTATATGCTTCCTCAGCAAGTATAATTGGTTCTCTTCCCAATAAGTCTTCCACTTTAACATCAGTAATTCTTGTAAGAAGATTATCGCCATCTTTTATAATTTTAACAATATCAGGCAATGTTCTTATATTACAATTTGTTGAAGCACAGATATCTAAAATTCTTTTTCTTTTTTTACTGTCAAGTGTAGGAATAGCAATAAGAATAGTTTCTATTTGACATTGTTGAACCAAAGTTGGAATATCATCGGTTGTACCTAATACATTTATCCCCATAATAGTTCTGCCAACTTTATCTTTATCATCATCAACGGCACAGATTATATTCATTTCTTTTGTTGGGTTTTTATTAACTTCATGTATAAGTGTGGATGCTGCATCCCCTGCTCCAACAATAAGAACTCTTCGTCTTTTTTTGCCAATTCCTGTAATCTTGGTATTACGATACATTCGATATACTAAACGCATATATAGTGTAAATGTAGTAGCAAATAATGCCGATAATCCATAAACACTAAGTGGTATTCTTCTCTCTTGGAATAATACCAAAGTCATACATACAAATGCAATTGTTGCCACCACAGACGACATACAGCATTTGCTTATCTCTACAACCTCTGCATATCTCCACAAACTATCATACATACCGGTTGCTGCATAGACAATGGCAAAACATGACACAAATAAAAAACAGCTAGATACAAGCAAGCTAAAATATGCTTCCATATCTGCCCTTCCTGATATAAGAACCCATGTAAGTGAGTATGCAATTGTAACAACTGTTATATCTGATAAAAGTAATATTAGTTTTCTATATTTTGACAATAAATATGAAAATTTTGATTTTATATAATCAGGCATTCTAGCCTCCTGAAATATTTAATTCTATCTTATTTTTATAATTTTACAACATTTTACACCAATAATCAATTGCAAACAAATTAAATCTGCATAAATAATGTATTTATAAGTAATTATGAACAACTATTGAGATAAAAAACAGATAGCCGTTTCCAGCTATCTGAATAAATTATTTGCCTATTTCTGCCAAAATTAAATCCGGATTTTTTTCTGTTGCCCAGTTTACATTCCATGGGCTTGTAAACAAAAGCAATTTTCTATTTTTAAAGTCTTCAACACATTTTGTATCACTTGTGAGATTAAGACTTTTGATATTTACATCTTCATTTTCAATCCAGCGAATATGCTGATATGGCAATGGTTGTATGCGTATGTCAACATTGTATTCTGTTTTTAAACGATGTTCCAAAACTTCAAGTTGAAGAACACCAACAACTCCAACAATAACCTCTTCCATACCACCGCCCAATTCTTTAAATATCTGAATTGCACCTTCTTGGGCAATCTGTTCCATACCTTTTACAAACTGTTTTCTCTTCATTGTATCAACCTGAGAAATTCTTGCAAAATGCTCTGGTGCAAATGTTGGAATGCTTGCAAATTTGAATGGTTTTTTAGCAGTTGTTATTGTATCTCCTATTGAGAAGATACCTGGGTCAAAGATACCGATAATATCACCTGCAAAAGCTTCGTCAACTGTTTCTCTTTCACTTGCCATAAGCTGTGTTGATTGTGCAAGCTTGATTTTTTTACCTGCTTGAACATGGTAAACATCCATACCTCTTTCAAATTTACCACTGCAAATACGCATAAATGCAATTCTATCTCTATGAGCTTTATTCATATTTGCTTGAATTTTAAATACAAATGCAGAAAAGTCTTCACTTTTAGGGTCAATAATACCTGCATCTGATTCTCTTGCAAGAGGAGATGTTGTAAGAGCCAAAAACTCTTTTATAAATGGTTCTACACCAAAGTTTGTAAGAGCAGAACCAAAAAAAACAGGTGTAAGTTTACCGTTATCTATTGCTTCTTTATCAAAATCTGCTGCTGCACCTTCAATAAGTTCTATATCATTTACAAGTGTTTCATGCAAAGGAGCTGTAATAAGATTATCAAGATTAGGGTCACCAAGTTTAGCTTTTGTTGACTGAGCCTGATTTACACCAACTTTACCGTCATGGCTAAAAGCGATAATTTCTTGATTTTTTCTATCATAAACGCCTTTAAAATCTTTACCTGAACCTATTGGCCAGTTCATAGGATATGTTGCAATTCCAAGAACATCTTCAATTTCCTGCAACAAATCAAATGGGTCTTGAGATTCACGGTCCATTTTATTTATAAATGTAAATATTGGAATATTTCTCATTGTACAAACTTTAAACAGTTTTTTAGTCTGATTTTCAACACCCTTTGCTGCGTCAATAACCATAACTGCACTATCAGCTGCCATAAGTGTACGATATGTGTCTTCTGAGAAGTCCTGATGCCCAGGTGTGTCAAGGATATTTACACAATAACCATCATAATTAAACTGCATAACAGAAGATGTAACTGAAATACCACGTTGTTTTTCAATTTCCATCCAGTCAGAAGTTGCTGCACGAGCACCTTTTTTGCCTTTAACTATACCTGCTTGTTGAATAGCTCCACCATATAAAAGCAGTTTTTCTGTAAGTGTTGTTTTACCGGCGTCAGGGTGAGAAATAATAGCAAAGGTACGACGCTTGTCTATTTGGTTCACAAATTCTTTCACAGCAATCCTCCATAGTTTTTTACAAATAAATTTTATGAATAAAAAATGCCCTCCTGGGCATATTTATCATAAATTATAATATATTTGTAAGTTGTTTTCAAGATTATTTTTCTTATTTTTATACAAAAATTAAAATTATGTTAAATTTACTCTTTAAATATTATGAAGTTTGATATATAATGTAATAAATAACTTGATTTTTAGTATAAAATAATGATTTGAGAGGAAAATCTAAATGCAATACACAATAAAAAATACACATCTCAGTCTTACAGTTGACACTCATGGCGCACAAATGGTTAGTGTTAAAAATGAAAATGGCGAAGAGCTTTTGTGGCAAGCTGATAAAAATATATGGGGATATTCTGCCCCTGTTCTTTTTCCTTATGCAGGAAGAATGAAAGAGGGCAAATTTATTGTTGAAGGTGTTGAATATCCTGCTCCATCTCATGGTTTTATTCGCACTGTTGAACACACTTTGGTTCTTAAAGAAGATAACCTTATTATCTTTGAATACAAAGCAAATCCAGAAAGTAAAAAAAGATTTCCATATAACTTTATATTCAGAACAAGCTTTATTTTATCTGGACATTCAGTTCACCACAAAATTGAAATCACAAATATTGATAGCTGCGATTTAGGTTTCGGTCTTGGTTTTCACCCTGGATTTAAACTTCCATTTGATGACAAACACAAAACAGAAGATTACTATATAGAATTTGATACACCTCAATCACCAAAAGTTCTTACTTTCAGCGATAGATTTTTGCTTGATGGCAACAGCTACATCTATGATAACAACATATCACAGATTCCACTTAAAGACCATTTCTTCGAAAACGATTCTCTTATATTCTCTGAACTCACTGCAAAAACAGTTTCTATTGTAGAAAGAGATACTCAAAAAAGAATTGATTTTGATGTTCAAGATTTTCCTTATGTTGTTCTTTGGACAGCTGATACAGCTACAACAAAATTCTTCTGTGTTGAACCTTGGCTCAGTCTTCCAGACAAAGAAAGTTCATCTTTGTATTGGGATAAAAAAGAACACGGAAAAATTTTAAAACCGGGAGAATCTTTCCAGATTTTAAGCAGAGTTAGAATTACAAGATAATATAATTATACAAAATCAAAACAGCCACTTAAATTAAAAGTGGCTGTTTATTTTTATTCTGAAACAGTATTAACTTTTTCCTCTGCAATACTTTTCTTTTCAAGTCTGTCGTTTATAATTCTTTTTATTATTGTATAGAATACAGAAGTAAGAGGTATAAACAAAAGCATACCAGCAATACCAAACAAGTTACCACCAAGAATAACTGCCATAAATACTAATATTGCAGGCAAACCAACTGAGTTTCCAACAACTTTTGGATATATAAGGTTACCTTCAATTTGTTGAATAACAAGGAACAACACAACAAACCATACTGCCTGCATAGGATTTACCATCATTATTAGGAAAACACCAACTATACAACCGATAAATGCACCAACAATTGGAATGAGTGCTGTAACTGATACAAGAATTCCTATAAGAAGTGCATAAGGCATTTTGAATACAGTCATCGATACAACAAACAAACTGCCCAGTATAACTGCTTCAAGGCACTGACCAGAGAAGAAGTTTGAGAATGTGCGTTTTGTAAGTATAAGAACTGCTAAAATGTTATCAGAAGTTTTTTCTTTTAAAACTGCATACATAACTTTTTTACAAGCAACTGACAGTTTTTCTTTTGCAAATAAAATATACAAACAAAAGATAAATGACATAATAAAGTTTGTAACTGTACTTACAGCACCACCGATAATTGCTGTTGATGATGATACTATGCCTGTTGCCAATCCCTGTAAAGTTTTTATCATTGTTATAGATATTTCAGACCATTCTATTTGAATATTCTTTGCCGTTTCTTCTGTGATAGGCAATGAGTTAACTAAATTATTAAGCAATGCTGGCAATTTATCATAAAATTCCTGTAATTGTGCTATAAGCATTTGCATTGTTCTTACAAGCTCAGGAATTACAATAAACATAACCATATATATGATTAAAACCACAGTTGCAAGTGTTATCAGTACAGACAGCTGTCGTTTTGCTTTTTTAAGCTTTTTAGACTTTGAAAGCAATTTTTTTTCTATAAAGCTCATAGGTATATTTATTATAAATGCCATTGCTCCACCTATAACAAACACTGCTATAACATTCCATACAACAGAGAAATATCCAAATATTGTGCCTATTTCCTTAACAAAGAAATAAAACAATATTGATATAAATACAATTTTTAATATACTTTTTACTTGTTTTTTATTAAATTCCATGTTTATCCTCATTGTCATATTTATATAGTATAAATTATTAAAATGATACACAATATATATGTTAATTATATAAAAAACAACACCTTTTGTCATCAATAATTTTTTAATTAGTAATCAGAGTATTTATCTTAATAATATAAAGTGTTTTTTATTTTTATATTTTTTTATAACCCATTAAAACTTAAAAGTTTATTTTTTTCTTA
>JAHHUE010000032.1 GCA_020024155.1 Oscillospiraceae bacterium
ATATATTAGTTTTTAAATTGATAAACTGAGAATTGAAAAAAATTATATATTATTTTAAATAGATAAATATAAAACCGACAGATACGCTTATAAAGAATATCTGTCGGCTTTATTTATACTGTGCTTATAACTGAAATATATAAAGTTATAAATTATTTAATTATTGTTTTACCTGTCATTTCTACTGGCTGTTCAAGACCGAGAATTTGGAGCATTGTTGGTGCAATATCAGCAAGAACTCCACCCTCACGAAGCTGACAATCATAGCCACAAACAGCAAATGGAACAGGGTTTGTGGTATGTGCTGTAAATACACTTCCGTCTTCATCAAGAAGTTTATCAGCGTTGCCGTGGTCAGCTGTAAGAAGTAATGTACCACCCATACTAATTGTTTTATCAAGAACTTTACCAACGCAGTTATCAACAGTTTCAACAGCCTTAACAGCTGCATCAAACACACCTGTGTGACCAACCATATCGCAGTTTGCAAAGTTTAAAATGATAACATCATATTTTCCACTATCAAGACGAGAAAGCATTTCTTCGGTTACTTCGTTAGCACTCATTTCTGGTTTAAGGTCATAAGTTGCAACTTTTGGAGATTCTATAAGAGCTCTATCTTCGCCTTCGCTAACAGATTCAACACCACCATTAAAGAAGAATGTAACATGAGCATATTTTTCTGTTTCAGCAATTCTAAGTTGAGTAAGACCTTTTTTAGAAATGTATTCGCCAAGAGTGTTATCAAGGCTTTGTGGTTTAAATGCAACATTTACATTTGGCATTGTTGCATCATACTGTGTAAAGCATACATATTTGAGCAAAAGGTTGTTTTCTTTTCTTTCAAAACCGTCAAAGTCAGTATCAACAAGACTTCTTGTAATTTCTCTTGCTCTATCAGGACGGAAGTTAAAGAAAATTACACTATCACCTTGTTTAATATTACTATTTTCTGTAACAACAAATGGTACAGTAAATTCATCAGTAACATCATTTTTATAGCATTCTTCAAGAAAAGCAGGTGCATCTGCGTGAACTTCGCCTTCGCCATATACAAGAGTTTTGTATGCAGTTTCAACTCTATCCCAGCGTTTGTCACGGTCCATAATATAAAATCTTCCGTGAACTGTACCAATTTTGCCAACACCGATTTCAGACATTTCTTTATTAAGACTACGTAAGAAGTCTGCACCACTTGTTGGGCTTACATCTCTGCCGTCCATAAAAGGATGAACATAAACATTATCAACACCCATTTCTTTACAAAGACGAATAAGTGCAAAACAGTGTTCAATATGGCTATGTACACCACCATTTGACATAAGACCCATAATATGTACTGCTTTACCTGCTTCTTTTGCATTTTTTATAGAGTTAACAAGAGCTTCGTTTTTAAAGAAATCGCCATCATTTATAGATTTTGTAATTCTTGTAAGTTCTTGATAAACAATTCTGCCAGCACCCATATTTGTGTGTCCTACTTCACTGTTACCCATTTGACCGTCAGGAAGACCAACAGATAAACCACTTGCACCAAGAGTTGTTGTTGGGTATGTTGCAAATATTTTATCAAGGTTTGGTGTGTTTGCAGCATAAATTGCATTTCCGTTTGTTGTATCTGTAAAAGCATAACCATCCATTATGCAAAGAACCAAAGGTTTTTTCATATTCCGTTACCTCTTATTTTGCAGATTCAACAATTGTGTTGAAGTCAACAGCTTTAAGGGAAGCACCACCGATAAGACCACCGTCAATGTTTGGCATACTGAGCAATTCTTTTGCATTGGAAGCATTCATAGAACCACCGTATTGAATTGTAACTTTTTTAGCACAGTTTGGACAGAAAATTTCGCCAAGCAATTGTCTGATATATGCACAAACTTCTTCAGCTTGTTCAGCTGTTGCTGTTTTGCCTGTACCAATAGCCCATACTGGTTCATAAGCAATAATTGTGTTATGAAGTTGTTCTGATGTAAAACCGGCAAGACCAGCTTCGATTTGAGTTTTAATAACATCTTTTGTGATGTCTTTTTCTCTTTCTTCAAGGTTTTCACCAACACAGATAATTGGTGTGATACCATTTTCGAGACAAGCAAGAGATCTCATATTAACAGTTTTATCTGTTTCACCAAAGTATTGTCTTCTTTCACTGTGACCGATGATAGCATATTTAATGCCAAAAGATTTGAGCATATCAGCACTGATTTCACCTGTGAAAGCACCGTTTGTTGCCCAGTGACAGTTTTGTGCACCGATTTCAATGCAAGAACCTTTTACAGCTTCAACTGCTGTGGAAATGTTGATTGCTGGTACGCAAAGCAATACTTTGCAGTCGGCATCTTTTATTATACTTGTCATTTCATTTAATAAAGCTGTTGTTTCAGCTGCGTTTTTATTCATTTTCCAGTTGCCTGCAATAACAACTTGTCTGTTTTGTTTATCCATAGTTATTCTCCTTTAATGCGAGTAATAGCGGCAGGTATTTTCTGCCGCTATAAATTTGGTTTTATTATTTATCGTTGAGTGCTGCGATACCAGGAAGTTCAAGACCTTCAAGGAATTCAAGGGAAGCACCGCCGCCTGTGGAAATGTGTGTCATTTTGTCTGCATAACCAAGTTGTTCAACAGCAGCTGCACTGTCACCGCCACCGATAATGGAGATTGCACCACTTTCTGCAACAGCTTTTGCAATTGCTTTTGTACCTGCTGCAAATGCTTCAAATTCAAACACGCCCATAGGTCCATTCCAAACAACAGTTTCAGCATTTTTGATTGTTTCACTGAACAATTCAACAGATTTAGGACCAATATCAAGACCCATAAAGCCGTCTGGCATTTTATCAGCATCAACTACTGAGAAGTTGTCTGTATTTTCAAATTTATCATTGATAGCTGTATCAATAGGGAGAAGCAAGTTAACATTTTTAGTTGCTGCTTTTTCCATAAGTGATTTAGCAAGTTCAATTTTGTCTTCTTCTAAGAGAGAAGTACCAATGTTGTAGCCTTTAGCTTTAAGGAATGTATAAGCCATACCACCACCGATAACAAGGCTGTCAACTTTATCAATGAGGTTTTCGATAACACCGATTTTGTCGCTTACTTTTGCACCACCAAGAATTGCAACAAATGGTCTTGCAGGGTCATTAAGAGCTTTGCCCATAATGTCAATTTCTTTTTGGATAAGATAACCACAAACTGCTGGGAGGTAGTCTGCGATACCAGCTGTAGATGCGTGTGCACGGTGAGCTGTACCAAATGCATCATTTACATAGATATCTGCAAAGCTAGCAAGTTCTTTTGCAAATTCCGGTGCATTTTTTTCTTCTTCTTTATGGAAACGAAGGTTTTCAAGCAAGAGAATATCGCCATCTTTAAGAGCAGCAGCTTTTGCTTTTGCATCTTCACCAATAACATCTTTTGCCATAACAACTTCACAACCCATAAGTTCAGAAATTCTTTCTGCAACTGGTGCGAGAGAATATTTCATATTGAATTCACCCTTTGGTCTGCCCATGTGGCTGCAAAGAATGATTTTTGCTCCATTTTCTTTCAAATATTTAACAGTTTTTAAAGCTTCTCTGATTCTTTTATCATCTGTAATAACGCCATCTTTTACTGGAACATTGAAGTCACAACGAACAATACATCTTTTGCCTTTAACTTCAATATCTTCAACTGTTTTTTTACCTAAACCGGACATAATAAATCTCCTTTTCGTGTATGTATTTAACTATTTGTTATTATATATAATTATTTTTAGCATTTCAACACAAAAAAAATAATTGCAACAAATTTGTAGTAAAAAACTTTTTTCACAACAAAATTACAAAAGTGTTATTTGTTTAACGATAGAAGATTTCTGGTAACCATTATTTGTTTACATTCATAGAATAGATATAAAAGAAAGGAGTTTCTTATGGCAAAAATTTTTGTATATGACGCTGAAAGAAATATACTTGAAACTTTCCATAGGTCAGAAAGTGAGTATATGCCTTACAATACAAACGGAACAATGAGAGTAAGGGAATTTAGAGGTTCATCAAAAAGCAGTGTTTTATGGACGACAAAACAAGCGATGGAATCATGGAATAAAACAAGAAGTGCATACGGTAAACCAATACCGTTCAGATATGCATTTAAAAGAATATGGGAAGGTGGACATGGACTTTTAAGCCAGCATTATGCAGGAGTATCCTTTGATGTTGGGCAGACTTTGTCACCAAGTCAAAGACGAGATATTTGGAATACAGCAAAAAGCCTTGGTGTATGGGGTTATGTTGAACCACTTAGTATGACACCAACATGGGTTCATTTTGACAGAAGATATGGTAAACCAGCTTGCTCTACCGGATATACAACATTGCGTCTTGATTCTCGTGGATGTTATGTGCTTATATTGCAAGATGCACTTAATACCTTAGGGTATGCAACAGCAGGGCTTGATGGACGATTTGGACCGGCAACACATAGAGCAGTGAGAAATTTTCAGGGAGATAATAGTATTAAAGTTGATGGTGTTGTTGGTTGTTCAACTTGGGAAAAATTATGCAGCAAAGTGAAGGGAAATGGAGCATCTTCTACAACTGTTGACCCATAAAATAACTTAAAACTGCTTTGCTATTAACAGCAAGGCAGTTTTGTTTTGTAACGATATTCAAACTTTAAGAATATTATATGAGTATAGCAAAAATAAAAAGGGGTTTTTATATGGAAGCTGAGAAAAAACTGAGCAATGTTAAGGTTGGAGAAAAGGTAATTGTTTGCAATATAAATTCATCAGAAAAAATAAGCAGAAGATTGTTTGATATTGGAATTATAAAAAATACTGTTATAGAATGTGTTGGCAAAAGTCCATTGGGAGACCCATCTGCATATCTTATAAGAGGGGCAGTTATAGCATTACGAAGTGAAGACAGCGAAAATATTATAGTTAGAAAGGTAAGTGATAAGTAAATGGGTCTGACAAAAAACTCTGTTGGAACTAATGCAATAGATTCTGAATTTATTATAAAACGACAATCGGATAAAGATAAAATTATTGCTTTGGCAGGTAATCCAAATGTGGGCAAAAGCACTGTTTTTAATGGACTTACCGGAATGAAACAGCACACAGGAAACTGGCCGGGAAAAACAGTTACAGGTGCGTGGGGATACTGTAAAACATCAGAAAATGATTACATTATGGTTGATATTCCGGGTACATATTCACTTATAGCAAATTCAGCAGAGGAAGAAGTTGCAAGAAATTTTATTTGCTTTGGTGGCTCTGATGCAGTTATTGTTGTTTGTGATGCCACTTGTATTGAGAGAAACTTAAATCTTGTTTTGCAGATAATGGAAGTATCCGATAATGTTATTTTATGCGTAAACCTTATGGATGAGGCAAAACGAAAAAACATAAAAATTGATATAAAGAAAATATCAGAAAAACTTGGTATTCCGGTTGTTGCAACTGTTGCAAGAGAGAAAAAAAGCATTGAAAAACTGATGAAAACAGTAGATAAATCAATAGATAAAAATATTGATAATCACGTAGAGATAATTTATCCGGAAATTATTGAAAGTTCAATAGAAACACTTATGCCGATTGTAAAAGATATAGCAGGAGAAAAGATAAATCCTCGTTGGCTTTGTGTAAAACTATTGGATATGGATAAATCACTTGAAAATGAACTGGAAAAGTTTTTGAGTGTGAAATTTTCAGAAAATAAGCAACTGGAAAGTTTGTTAGAGAAGGTTAAGCAAGATATATATGACAGCGGAATAACAACAGATGATATAAAAAATATTATTGTGACTTCAATTGTGCAAAAGGCAGAAGAAATATGTAAAGATACAGTGGTTTATAATAATAACTGCTCTAAACACGACAGAAAAATTGACAGATTTTTTACCGGAAAATATACAGCATTTCCTATTATGATGATTTTTCTGGCATTTATATTTTGGCTTACCATAGTTGGTGCAAATTATCCGTCACAAATGTTATCTGACTTTTTCTTCAATGTAGAAGATAAGCTTACTGCATTTTTTATGGCGCATAATAGTCCAAAGTGGTTGCACGGTGTTCTAATACTTGGTGTATACCGTGTTCTTGCATGGGTTGTTGCCGTTATGTTGCCACCAATGGCTATGTTTTTCCCTTTATTCACACTTTTGGAAGATGTTGGATATTTACCACGAATAGCATATAATCTTGATAAACCTTTTAAAAAATGCACAGCTTGTGGTAAGCAAGCATTAACTATGTGTATGGGCTTTGGATGTAACGCAGCAGGGGTTATCGGTTGCAGAATTATAGATACAGAAAGAGAAAGATTGCTTGCAATTTTAACAAATAACTTTGTACCTTGTAACGGAAGATTTCCAACTTTAATTGCTATTATAACTATGTTTTTCTTAGGTTCTGTAACTGGAGTTTGGTCAAGTATGGGCTCTGCATTACTTTTGACAGCGGTTATAGTTCTTGGAGTGCTAACCACTTTTGGCATATCAAAAATACTTTCAAAAACATTATTAAAGGGTAAACCGTCAGCATTTATACTTGAAATGCCACCTTATAGAAAACCTCAAGTTTTAAAAGTTATAACACGTTCAATTTTTGATAGAACACTTTTTGTTCTTGGCAGAGCAGTTATTGTTGCGGCTCCGGCAGGTGCAATTATATGGATTATGGCAAATATAAGTGTAGGTGGTCAAAGCATACTTACTATGTGTTGTTCTTTCTTACAACCTTTGGGAAACTTAATGGGTCTTGATGGTGTTATACTTATGGCATTTATATTGGGATTTCCTGCCAATGAAATTGTTATTCCTCTTATGATAATGGCATACACTGCACAGGGAAATCTTACTGATATGCAGAGTATTTTTGAGCTGAAAGAATTACTACTGCAAAATGGATGGACACAAACCACAGCTATATGTACAATGCTGTTCTCTATGATGCACTGGCCTTGCTCAACAACATTGCTTACTATAAAAAAAGAAACAAACAGCAAAAAATGGACATTTCTTGCAGCGGCAATTCCAACTGTAACAGGAATAATTTGTTGTATAGCAGTAAACCTTATAAGTAAATTGTTTGTTTAATAATAACAATAAAAATACCTGACAAAGCAGCTAATGCTTGTCAGGTATTTTCTTGTGTTAAATTGATTCAATTGCGCTTACTGGACATTGCTCTTTTGCTTGTAAAGACAAAGCTTCAACTTGTCCGTCAACACATAAATCAATAGCTTTTGCCTTGCATTCGTCAGTCATTTCAAAAACTTCTGGACATATAGAGTTGCATAAACCACAGCCTATACAGTCATCATTTACAATAAATTTCATAAATCCTCCAAATAATTTAATCTCATAAGAGATACGGTTATTATTAGTAAGATTTATATAAAATATTCATGATGTAAAATATTAGTCAATACCTTCTGAATATTGTTTATAAAAAACATCTAAAAATCCTTTGTAATTTTCTTTCCAAGGCTTGTTTCTGCCACAATAATGTATAACAGCACTGTTATCGGTAACCCATTTGAGATTTATATTTTTTGCAATACTTTTTGGAGCAAGAAGTAAACGCTCTGTCATATTGTAGATATAGTGGTCTATTATTGTTATTCTATCAGAATAAATTGCACTTATTATATCTTGGTCTGGTAAAAAAAGAATAAGTTTATTTTTCTTGATATAATCAAAAACTTCTTCATAATTTTGCTCTTCTCTTAAAACTTTAAGGTTCATAAGCATTACACCGGAATTTATATATGGGCCTTTTATGTCCATTTGAAGTCTTATTTCATTTATTTTTTGTAAAGATTTTCCAACATGACTTGCAGCAGCTATAAATTTATCCCCTAAATCAAGGTTATACAAATCCTGCAAAGGCTTGATAACAACAAGGTCCGGGTCTAAATATAATATTTTGTCTATATTGTCCGGTAAAAATTTGGCTGCAAAAATTCTGTAATACATTTCAAAAGGATATCTATCTGTAATTGGTGCTTCACTGAGCATATCATCATCTATTTTTATGTCGTGTATTACATAATTTTTTGGATTAACTTTTTCGTACACATAATCATAATCTTCTTTTGTAAGAGATTTATTCATTACATATATATCAAAATCTGTTTGAGGATTAGAAGATATTAAAGACCTAAGCATTACGCAAAGAGGCTTAATGTATCCACTATTAAGTGTGACTAGAATATTCATATTAAAGCTCCTAAAAATATATGTTTACATTTATTATATGTAAATATATGCTAAATTTAAAAATAACATTTCAAGTATATAATAAAAACAAAAAATAATCAAATAATAAAATATTGATATTTTATATTTACTATATTATAATGATAATAGACAAGATTATTCAAATGATGGCAAAATATTGATGTGAGGGATAACTATGGCTTTGAATTTGCAAGATTATTGCTATTGTAGATACCCAATAGAAGAAAAAGGGAAAAAAACTGTAACTTATGAACATGAAGGAATAAATGTTTTTCTTGTGTCAGAGGGCAGTTGTATTGCATATTGGAAAGACAAAACTATTGAAGTTAATACCGGAGAAATTTTGTACTCTTCTGATGAAATTTCAATTGATATGTTATCTGATGGACACATTATAGGGATAAATATTGATGGAAGTATTGCACATAGATTTTGCAGAGAATCTGAGGGTGCATTTGTTACCAGTGGAGTTTTTGCTCCGTTTTTGCCTCAACAGATAACTCAAATTGTTACAAACTATGATACAGTTTCTGAAAATTATCTGTGTAATATATCTTTTGAAATAATAAATACACTTAACAGCAGTGATAAAAAATCTATAGTTGCGTCAAAACTTGTTGCACAGGCAGTATCTCTTATAAAGCAGAATTATTCAACTGTATATGGGGTTGAAGAACTTGCAGAAAATCTTAATGTTTCAAAAAGTCATCTTGTAAGAGAGTTTTATAAGTATACTGGTATTACACCTGGCAAATATCTTTCTAATATTAGAATAGATGCAGTAAAACAGCTTTTAGTTGAAGGCAATCTATCTCTTAATGCAATAGCTTTAAAAACAGGATTTTCCGGAGATAATTATCTTTGTAAAGCTTTTAAAAAAGCAACAGGGGAAACACCAATGTCCTATAAAACTAAAATTCTTAACAGTCAGTATTTGCCAAATCAAATGAGTCTTAAAGTAGACCCAGAAGTTTATTATTGATAATTTATTTATTATAAAATAATTGCCACGATGTACTAATATTATACATCATGGCAATTTTTTATAGTGTAGTTAGTTGTGTACCTGGGAAATAGTACATTAAAATATCTTGGTGTGTTTTACCTTTTTGGCTAAGTTGGTTTGCTCCAAATTGTGACATTCCAACACCATGCCCAAAACCTTTGGTTGCTATTGAAAATTGACCATCCTCATAAAAAATCATAAAACATGATGATGGCAATTCAAAAAATTTTCTAAAATCTTTACCAAGAATTTTTACCCCACCAACATTTACAGTTGATACATAGCCAGATTCGTTATAATCAATATCACCAATCCACTCCTCAGGTTTTTCTATATCCAAAGTAAATCCGGTAAAGCTTGTTGTAAAACGGTCATACATTTCTTGAACAGTAAAAGTTTTTACTTTAAGGTAATCATCACTGATAGTATCATCAGCACTTTCAACACATTTAAGATATTCCAAAGGGCGTCCCCATTCATTTTCACTTGTCTGTGTTTTTCCACAGGAAACAGCATAGTAAGGTGTTAAGGCAATTTCTCCGTCATACTTTAATACCATATCTTTAATGTCATTTGCACAATTTAAAAATTTCTGGTAATTATCATTAAAACTTATGCCCCAATATTCCATAAGACGCTCTTTGCTAGCATATTTTTGCATATATCTTTCATCAAAACTTAAATTCAAATCATCACTTGGAACACCATTTTTCTTGCAATATAAATAATAGCTGTGACAAGCTATCATTTGAGCTTTTATAGCTTCCATTTCGTATGTAACAGGAACTTCACAAGCAGCACTGCCAACAAGAAATGATATTAAATCCATTTCTTCAAGTTCTTTTGTTTCAAGGTTATAAAGAGCGTATTTACCCTCTTTATAATCATTTTCTGTTGATATAAGAGGGTCTTTATCATTTAGAGAAGTATCAGTCTTATCAATAACCTGTCCGATAGCAGACTTTGAGTATACAAAATAATAAAATATTGGTAAAAAAATATTTATTGCAAGTAATAAAATAAATACATAAACAAAATTTTTCATAAAATTCCTTCCTTTTGACATTAGCATAATTTATAGGACAACAGTTTTTATTGCCTTTTAGCAACAGTTGTTATATAATCAAGTATATGAAATTTAATCTTAAAATATGAAAAGGAAATAAACTTATGGTATTGGCTTTAAATATTTTATTGTCTATTCTTTCTGTTGGAATTTTGGCAGGAAGAGTTTATGAAATATTAAATGTAACAGATGCAGCCACTGGATTTCTTACATCAACAGGTATAGTTTTTAATCCATATATTTTGGTTATTTATCTTGTAATAACAATTTGTTGTGGCATTATTATTTTTGAAAATTCCAAAAAATCAGCACCTTTCTTCTCAAAATCTGATGGATTATTTGCAATTATTTCAGGTGTATCACTTATTGTTGCATCGGTTATGAATTTGCAAGGCAGTAAATTATCACTTTTTGCTATTGTTGGTGGTATAGCTTTTGTATTGCTTGGAGTGTTTGGGCTTAATAATGATATCAAAGATAAGATAATAATGTTGCTTATGCTTGTATTTGTTATTGGTATGTGTTTTGATGTTATTATATTTAATGTATCAACTGTATATAATATAAACTTTTTGAAAAATGTATTATCATATATAACAATTATTTCGTTTATTTTGTTTGTATTTAAAAATATGTATGCACCTTCAAAGTATTCAAGAATGGTTTTATACATAACAGGGTATATGAGCTTTATATTCTGTACAATAATGTATATAGCAGATATAATGGCAAGTTTTGCAAAAGGAACATTTGAAATTCCTAACCTTATATGGAATCTTGCATTTGTTTTTATTGGTTTTTACGGATTTGCAACAGCATTATCAGTTGCGTCAGAATCAAAAAAATTATCTGATATAAAAGAAAGTGCGTTAAAAAGCGAAAGCGATAATAATTTAGATTATTTGTTAAAGAATATAAATCCAGTAGAAATTAAAGATAAAAATGAAGATATACTTAGTGGAAAAGATTTGGAAAACTTCTTTAAAATGGAAGAAATAAAAGAAAACACCATAAAGTATAGAAAAAATGAAGATTCTTCTGAACAAACTGAGACCAGTAAAATAGTATATAAACGACCAAAATAATATTAAACAAGTCACACTATAATATAAGTGTGACTTGTTTTTTTATTGTTAAATGATAAACACAATATTTGTGAATTTTTTAACTTTTATTTGTAAATGTAAAATAGAAAATTATATTATAAAACAAATAAAATTATATAAAATATATTATTAAAAAATATATACTAGACAAAATTGTTTTTTTTATATACAATAGAAACAAAAGAAATAAATTATGTAAATTTTATATCGTTTATAGTAAGAAAGTGTTGAAATCAGGAGGATATGAGATGAGAGAAGTTAATGCAACTGAAATAACAGCTGCTGTAAGAAGACTTTGTATAGAATCATGCTGTTATTTACCGGAAGATGTTCAAGAAAGAATATGCGAAAGCTGTAAATTGGAAAAATGGCCACTTGCAAAAAATATTCTTGATGTAATCAAAGAAAACTATGAAGTTTCTATTGAACAGACAGTGCCAATTTGTCAGGATACAGGGGTAGCTTGTGTATTTGTTGATATAGGACAAGATGTTCATATTAACGGCAACCTTGAAGACGCTATAAATGAAGGAGTAAGACAAGGCTATAAAGATGGATATTTGAGAAACTCAGTTGTAAGAGACCCTCTTGACCGTGTAAATACAAATGATAATACACCAGCTATGATTTACTATAATATAGTGTCTGGTGATAAAATTGATATAACAGTTGCACCAAAAGGTTTTGGCAGTGAAAATGTAAGTCAGCTTAAAATGCTTAAACCATCAGACGGATTGCAAGGAGTTAAAGATTTTATTATAAAAAGTGTTGAAGATGCAGGTCCAAATCCTTGCCCTCCAATTGTTGTTGGTGTTGGTATAGGTGGTACATTTGATAAAGCTGCATATCTTGCAAAAAAAGCACTACTCAGAAGTACAGATGAAAGAAACGCAAACCCATTTTATGCAGAACTTGAAGAAGAAATGCTTGAAAAAATTAACAAATTGGGTATTGGCCCACAAGGTGTTGGTGGAAGAACAACTGCCTTGTGTGTAAATATTGAAACACTTCCAACACATATTGCAGGTTTGCCAATTGCAGTTAATATCAACTGTCATGCAACACGCCATAAACACGCAAGTATATAGGAGGATAAAACTATGGCTAAACATATTACAACTCCATTGACATACGAAAAAGTAAAAGATTTAAAATGTGGAGATGATGTTCTTATCTCTGGTGTTATTTACACTTCTCGTGATGCAGCGCATAAACGTCTTGTTGAAGCTAATGAAAGAGGGGAAGAACTTCCATATGATGTAAAAGATACAATTGTGTATTATGTTGGTCCAGCACCTGCTAAACCAGACCAAGCCATTGGTTCTGCTGGTCCTACAACAAGTTACAGAATGGATGCATATTCTCCAACAATGATAAGACTTGGCCAAAGAGGTATGATTGGCAAAGGTAAAAGAGGACCAGAAGTTATTGAAGCAATGAAAGAAGTTGGTGCAGTATACTTTGGTGCTATTGGTGGCACAGGTGCTTTGCTTGCAAAATGCGTAAAAAAAGCAGAAGTTATTGCTTATGATGACCTCGGTGCAGAAGCACTCCATCGTCTCGAAGTTGAAAATCTTCCGGTATTTGTTATTATAGACAGTGAAGGTAATAACCTTTATGAAATAGGTCGTGAAAGATACCTTGAATTTGCAAACCAACAATAAAATAATATTAACACGCTGAGCAATCAGCGTGTTTTTTGTGTAATAACAGATTATTGTTAATAAGATAGAAATATGATATAGTTATCATATTATATGTTAAAAAAGGAAATAAATTTATGGCTAACTTTATATGTCCTATATGCTCTCAGCCGTTGACAATAAAAGGCAGAAGCTATATATGTAAAAAAAATCATAGCTTTGATATATCGGCAAAAGGTTATGTAAATCTCTTGCCAGCAAATAAAAAACATTCTTCAAACCCTGGTGATGACAAACTGATGGTTATTGCAAGAAATAATTTTCTTTCTTTGGGATATTACAGCCATTTAAAAGAAGCGTTGGAGAATTTGTGTGACAAATATTCAAATGAAAATGTAAATATCCTTGATTGTGGATGTGGTGAAGGATATTATACAGAAGGTGTCTATGAAAGATTGTCTGAGAAAGGCAAAAATGTACAAATTCAAGGCATAGATATTTCAAAAGATGCAGTAACTATTGCGTCAAAAAGGGTTAAAAATGGGCAATTTGCAGTGGCATCATCATTTCATCTTCCGGTAGAAAATAAAAGTATTGATGTTTTAATAAATTGTTTTTCTCCTCTTTGTGTAAAAGAATTTACAAGAGTTTTGAAGAAAAAAGGTGTGTTTCTTTATGTTGTACCAGCTCCAAAGCATTTGTGGCAGCTGAAAGAGGCACTATATGAAAAACCATACGAAAACCCATTGAAAGAAGAAAAGTATGAAGGCTTTAAACTTATAGAAACAGTTAAAGTAGAGAAAGAAATTTTTATTGATAACAACGAAGATATAAATAATTTATTTAAAATGACACCTTATGTTTATAGAAGTCCAAAAGAGACAAGAGAGGTATTACTTAAAGCAGAAAAATTATCTGTTAACGCACATTTTATAATTTATGTTTACAAAAAAATATAATAAAAAACCTGTGAGAATTATATCTCCGCAGGTTTTTGTTTAATTTGTTTCATTTATAATATTTTTGATTGTCATCTAATTTATAGACTTGTTTTTCATCTGGAGTTGTATGAAAGTATTTTTCAACAGTAACAGTGCAATTATCATCAATATGTTTAACCATATTGATTTCTTTTCCAGATACATTTATAAATGAGCGTATTAAAAAATGGCAAGTAAAACAACAGAAAATGTGATAAAAAATTAAAAAAATGCTTTTTTATACACTGATATTATCTCCATATTAACTTAATATAGACTAATAATGTGTGGCAAATTCTGTTTTTACTTCTCTATCAAAAAGAGAATATAGTGTTTGTTTAGGGTCAGCATTATTGTAAATTATGTTGTAAACAGCCTGAGAAATAGGTAGTTCAACATTATATTCTTTTGATAATTTCATTAAAGCTTTAACTGTTGCAGCACCTTCTGCTAATTTTGAATAAGGCTCTTTTTTAATAAGGCTTTCTCCAAACTTTCTGTTTTGGCTATGGGGAGAGAACAAAGTTGCTTCATAGTCACCAAGATGACTAAGACCATAAGCAGATAATTCATTGCCACCCATAGCTCTTATAAGTCTTGAAACTTCTCTTGCACCTCTTGCCATAAGAGCGCCTTTAAGGCTGGAAAGTTGCATACCGTCAAGCATACCTGCTGCAATGCCAATAACATTTTTTGCAGCAGCACCAATTTCAGTTCCGATAATATCATCACCGATATAAAGACGGATAAGGTCACTTGAAAAACTGTTTACTACATCAGTAATAACTGCTTTATCAGCACTATCAACGACCATACAGTTTGGGATTCCGGACATAAAATCTTGAACATGACCGGGACCAACCCATACACAAACATTAACATCTTGTGTAATGTTTTCACTTACGATAGTTGAAAGACGTTTTCCGGTATCTGATTCAATACCTTTCATACATAAAATAAAAGTTTTTCCTTTAACATCGTATTGATTTATTCTTTGGCAGAAATCACGGAGATTTTGTGCGCTTATGGATATAACAATATAGTCGGAATGAGCCAAAGCTTTGCCAAGGTCATCTTCAAGTATAAGGTTATCAGGTAAATCTAAATAAGCATTTTTTCTTGTTTCTATAAGTTGTTTAAAGTCTGGAGATTCTTTTCTGCCCCAAAGAACAACATTGTTTTTGCGAGAGTGATAAACTGCTAAAAATGTGCCCCATCTACCGGAGCCAAGGACTGTAACATTCATAATATAAATTCCTTTACTGATTTTAGAAAAAGGTTATAAATAAGTTTTATAATATTAAGCTATGATGAACTTTCAAATTAAATAGCTTTATTATCAATATTTATTCTGCTGAAATCTGATTTTCTTCGAAAACAACAGTTTCATCTTCCGAAATAACCATAACTGGTTCTTCAATTCTTGTTGGAACAAAATCAACAGTAGGACGGTTGTCAGTTGTAGAATACTGATGATTATCAACATAATCAATTAAGACATTCAATCCTTTGCTATTTAAGTGTATGCCATCTTTTGCAACATATTGCTCGTTCATATAGCCAGTATTTTCATCTTTGAAAATTTCAGAATAATCCAAAAACTTATATCCGTTTTCACGACACATTTGCATTAAAGCAATATTGAAATTATCAATAGTTTCCATTTTAATTTTAGTGTTTTCTCTTTGTTTTCCAACAGGAAGTACAGATGCTATTATTACATCGCAGAACGGATAGCTGTTTCTAATTGCGTATGTTGCCTTTTTATAAGTGCTTACAAAATCTTCCGGAGAAATTCCTACTGAATTGTTTGTGCCAAAATTTAGAATAATGCGTCTTGGTTTGAGCATTGAAACAGCCTCTACAATTGTAAAAGGCTCAGAATATTCTGCAAACCACACAAATTGCTTTGTTTTTACACCTTCAATACCCATTGACCTTTTTCCAAGAACATTTTGCAATGGCATATGTCCAAATCCGGCAATACCTTCTGTGTTAGAATCTCCTATAAATAATGTTTGTGACAGATAATAATCAGATTTATCTGTATTGTATGGCAGAATTACATCAGAATATTCTTTTCTTTTTTCAATATAAATGTTTTTGTCATAACTGTCAATTGGTTTTTGCTCTACATTATTTGAAAACATTTCACTATAATTATTTATGGTTGAAGATTCTTCAATTATTGTTCTTGATGAGTTGTCTTCTTGTGAATATGGTATACTTTTTGTTTTAAAAAGAAGAAATATACAAAGAAGAATAAAAACCAATACTATAAACAAAATAAAAATAGCCAAAAATTTGAAATTGCGATAGGACATATATTTTCACCTTTTATAATAATTCTATAATATCGGAAATGTCATCAATAAGAGCAATATTTGGATATTTTTCAAGCTCATCTTTTTTGGCAAAACCGTATGTAACACCAATGCAGTCAATCCCCATTTTATCAGCACCAATTAGGTCAAATTTAGTATCACCAACCATAACAACTTCTTTTTTATCAGCATTTATAGAATTTAATACACATTCTATAACATCTTCTTTTTCAGATATTTTACCGTCAAGAGTTGCACCACCCATAATTGTAAAATATTTATCTATATCAAAATATTTAAGTATTTTCTCAACAAAAATTTGTGGTTTACTGCTTGCAGTACAAAGAGTATATCCTTTGTTTTGTAAAATTTCAAGAGTTTCTTTTACATTTGGATAAAGCTTGTTTTCATAAAGTCCAACAGTAGAAAATCTTTCTCTATACTTAACAACTGCGTCAGGTGCGTTTTCTCTGCCAATAAGTTCTGTAAAACTATCAAGCAAAGGGGGACCGATATATTTTGTAAGACTTTCAAGAGGTTTTTCAATACCATAAAAACTAAGTGCGTGATTTATTGACTTGCAAATACCTTCTTGAGAATCTGTAAGAGTACCATCAAGGTCAAAAAATATTATTTTATACTTCATATAAGCCTCATTTAAGCCTCATTAAATTATTGAAAAAGAGAAAAATCAACCTGAGTATAATCTGTTATGTATTGGTCACATATAGATTTTAATTCTTTTTGACAAGGCTCTGATGGGTCGTATATGCCAACTACATTAAAGCCAACAGATTTTGCTGTTGAAGCAGAATAATATGCATCTTCAAAAACAACAACTTCTTGTGGATTTTTAGCGCCAAGTTTTTCCATACAATAATAAAAAATATCCGGTTCATCTTTTTCTTTGCCAAAGTCAGCACAGTGACAAGTAAAGTCAAAAAATTTAAGTAAATCAAGTCTTTCAAGAGCAGGCATCATCATATCTTTGTATGTTGAGGAACATATACACATTTTAGTGCCTTGTTCTTTTAGTGTTGATAAAAAATTATAGGATGTTGGTTTAAGTTCCAAAATGTCACGATATTGTCTTGTGGCGTAATTTAAAGTCCAATTGAAAAATGATTTTTTATTTATATCAATGTTAAATCTTTTTTTTACGATTTCAACGAATTCATCAACCCAAGTTGCGTTATTTAATTGTTTTAAATCTTCTTGTGGTTGTATACCGTTTTCTTCAAGAAAACTATTTGAGATGTTTCTCCACATACCCATACTGTCGATAATAGTTCCATCAAAATCGAAAATAGCATATTTCATATATACTCCTAATAATAAGATTAACTTATATTTTACCACAAAAATGCTATTTTATCAATAAAACAAAAATAAGACCGGTTAAGTTACCGGTCTTTATATTTTTATTTAATTTTAAATACAACAGGTTCAACATTTTCGCTTAATTTATCAAAAACAAAGCCTTGGTTAAGAAGTTCCGGAATAATGCGTTTAAGAGCAGCAACAGTTTCTTTTTTTGTTGCAGAATCGTGCATTAAAACAACTGATGAATTTCTGTTTTCACAACCTTTTACAACTTTGTTATATATACTGTCCTCAGTATAGTTTTTTGTTGCATCATCACTGCAAACATTCCAGTCAAAATATGTAAAACCACGGCGTTTCATTTCATCAATAATATCACTGACAATATTTTTATCAAAACTGTTTACACTTCCACCAGGAAAACGAAAAATACTTGGACTTGCTCCGGTTATATCTTTTATGTAATTAAAACATGTTTCAAAGTCAGAAAGAAAACTATCCACACTTTTATAAATTGTTTTATAAGAGTGACAAGCACTATGTATTCCTATTGTGTGACCACTGTCATAGGCTCGTTTAAGTAAGGCTTTATTGGATTCCTTGTCACTGCAAACTATGAAAAAAGTTGCTTTAATATTATATTCATCAAGTATATCCAAAATTTCTTCTGTTCTGGCACTAGGACCATCATCAAATGTAAGATAAACAACTTTTTTATTGCTGTCTGTATTTGTTGCAGTTTCTACCGTATTTTCCTTATTAGATGTTGAAAAATAAACATCATTATAGCTTAATTGATACTTCATTTGTTCTATGGAGTTATCGTATTCGCTTAATTTGCTGTCAGAAGATAAAAAACCTGTGCAAGCATAAATACATATAACAGAAATAACCAAATAAAACAATTTATTTAATTTTTTAAGTTTCATAATAAAATCACACTCCTATGTAATTTATATGTTATGTATAGTTGTAAAATGATTTTTTTATGTTAAAATAATAAAAAGAGATTTTTGAGGAGATATGCTAATGGAATTATTAAAGG